>JADLDC010000320.1 GCA_020846885.1 Acidobacteriota bacterium
CGTCACCGCAGCTGCGCGGTATTCAAAAGCAGCTGGTGAAATACAAACGGGCTGACGGCGTTGACCTGTCCTTCACACTATATACGCCGCCCGGCTATAAGCCTGGAACACCGCTCCCGACGCTGGTATGGGCCTATCCGCTCGAGTTTACCGATGCATCGACCGCCGGCCAGGTTACGGGTTCGACGAACCGGTTCACACAGATCGGCGGAATCTCGCACCTGTTCCTTGTGCTGCAGGGTTACGCAGTTCTCGACAATGCGACGATGCCGGTCGTCGGCGATCCGCTGACGGTGAACGACACGTTCGTCAAGCAGATAGTCGATTCGGCGCAAGCGGCGATCGACAAGGGTGTAGAGATGGGTGTGGTCGATCGTGATCGTGTAGGCGTCGGCGGGCACAGCTACGGCGCGTTCATGACGGCCAATTTGCTTGCCCATTCTGATATATTCCGCGCCGGAATTGCTCGCAGCGGGGCCTACAACCGTACGCTGACACCGTTCGGATTTCAATCTGAGCGGCGAACGTTCTGGGAGGCTCCGGAGCTTTACGCAAAGGTTTCGCCGTTCTTCTATGCGAACAAGATCAAAGAGCCGATCTTGCTCATCCACGGCGAAGCGGACAATAATCAAGGCACATTCCCAATGCAGTCTGAACGCTTGTTCGCGGCGATATCCGGCAACGGCGGAACGGCACGGCTGGTCATGCTGCCTTTTGAGTCGCACGGCTATTCAGCAAAAGAATCGGTCGAGCATACTTTGTTCGAGATGGTCCAGTGGTTTGATAAATATGTAAAAAACGCGAAGCCGCGCGGTCCCGTTCAGGCCGGGAAATGAACTAGCCTTGCGAGAAAAGTCCACTGCAGGCGTTTACTGAACCTCGGAAACTTCAAGTATCGGGCCCGGATCGCTAAGGCCGGGCTGACGGTCTCGGCTGAGACGCGGCAGGCCGTCTGCGAGAATCGAAACTGCCTCAAGGTTGGTCATCGGCCTTGCAAAAAGAAAGCCCTGGCCGTAAGAACATCCAAGGCCGAGCAATGCATCAAGCTGCTGCTCGGTCTCGATCCCTTCGGCAACAACTTCGATGTCAAGATTTTCACCGAGCATCAAGATGGTCTTGACTATGGCCTTGCCCTTTTCGGATCCGATCATTTGATTAATGAAAGAACGATCGATCTTTAGTCGATCGAACGGGAATTGCTGAAGATAACTTAGGCTTGAGTAGCCCGTACCAAAATCGTCGGTTGACAGCGACACGCCAAGCTTTGCAAGTTCGGAAAGAACGCTCATTGATCTTTCGCTGTGCTCCATCACCGTGCTTTCGGTCACCTCGATCTTCAGTTGTTTTGGCTGAAGGCGATTTTCATTCAGAGCATTGCCCACTTGCTCGACAAGTGACGGATGCATCAGCTGCTTGGCTGATAGGTTTACACTGATCGAAAGTTTTCTCGAACAGGTATTTTGCAGTTTCGCGATGTCCGCACAGGCGCGGCCTATTATCCAGTTGCCGATCTCAATTATCAGGCCGCTTTCTTCGGCGGAATCAATGAATTCGCCGGGGCCCATCAGCCCGTACTTTGGATGCCGCCAGCGCACCAGGGCCTCAAATTCTGATACTTCGCCAGCGGTCAGATCTACTATCGGCTGATAAAATAGCTCGAACTCCCGCCGCTCTACCGCATGCCGCAGATCTGTTTCAAGCTCAAGCTGATTCAGATTCCGGGCATGCATTTCGCGGTCGAATATCTCATAGCGCGCCTTGCCGGCCTCTTTGGCCCGGTACATTGCCGCATCGGCGTCACGCAGAAAGTCTTCGGGCTGACGAATGATATCATCTGAAACGATAACGCCAATGCTTGCCGAGGTGAAGACCTCAAATCCGTCAATATTGAACGGGTTTGCCAGATTTTGCTGTACGCGCTCGGCAACGTGTAAAACGTCGGCGATATCACCCGTGCGATTCAGCAGTATTGTAAACTCATCGCCGCCAAGCCGGGCGACGACATCGCCGGGGCGGATATGATCGCGCAGCCTTTCGCCTATCTGTACCAGCAGTTTGTCTCCGACAAGATGCCCGAGGCTGTCATTGATCACTTTGAACCGGTCAAGGTCGAGGAATAGAACGGCGAACCTGGTCCTTGAATTTCCGTCCGCCCGGGCAATGGCCTGCTGCAGATGGTTCATAAACTCGGCCCGGTTTGGCAGGTACGTCAGCGGATCGTGCCTGGCAAAGTAATTGAGTTTCGCTTCACTTTGCTTTTGCTCGTCGATATCCGTGTTCGTTCCGAACCATTTAAGGATATTGCCGTTCTCATCCCTGCTGCACGTCGCCCGAGCCTGGTGCCAACGATAAACGCCATCGCTTCGCATCAGCCGGAAGTCCATTTCATAGCTTTCACCCGTTTCTATCGACCGCTGCCACCGCCGCAGGCACTCTGGCAGATCGTCCGGATGGACGACCTCATGCCATTTATCACCCACCAGATCGACGCTTGGAAGATCGAAATACATGAGCGTGCGGCCGTTGACATAATCCAGCTTCCCGGACGGCTCCGCTGTCCAGACCTGATGTGAAATTCCTTCGCCCAACTGTCGAAAGCGAAGTTCGCTGGCCTTTATTGCCTCGTCCTGTCGCTTGCGTTCGGTTACGTTCCGGCCGACACCCTGGATCGCGACCGGCCGGCCTTTTTCGTAGATAAGCCGTGTGCTCAATTCAAGTGAAACGATCCGCCCCTGTTTGTCCCGTACATCGATCTGATAGGTGGTCGATCTCTTCCCCGCGATCTTTTGCGCGGTCATCTCGCGGGCGGCGGCCACGGACTCCGGCGCGACGACGTCAGCGATGTTCATCCTCAGAGTTTCTTCGCGGGTGTACCCCATGATCCGCTCGCCGGCGCGGTTGAGCGAAGTAAAATTGCCGGAAAGATCGTGCGTGTAGATCAGGTCGTTCGCATTTTCGATAAGCTCGCGGTACCTGTTCTCGCTTTCCTTCAGGGCCTCTTCCGCCAGCTTCCTCTCGGTGACGTCGCGTGCAATGCCCTGGACCGCAACCGCGACACCATTCTCAGTGATCATTGTGCTGCTTACTTCAACGGTGATGCGGACGCCGTCCTTGCGGAAACAGTCGACCTCGTACGAGGTCTGATGTTCCAGTCCGTCGAGTTTGCTTATCAATTTTTCACGGATCCGGTCGAAGTGTTCGGGAACCGCTATGTCGGCAATGTTCAGTTTCAATACCTCATCCTCGGTATACCCGAACATCCGCTTTATCGCGTGATTTGCCGATAGATAATTGCCTTGCAGATCGTGAACGTAAATAACGTCGGTCGCGTTATCGAACAAATTTCTAAATCTCTCTTCGCTTATTCTTAGAGCTTCTTCCGCCTGTTTTCGATCGGTGATGTCCAGCATAACGCCTTCGCGCCAATGGACCTCGCCGCTGCCGTCGCGGATAAGGCAGCCCCGGTCGCGTACCCAGAAGATCCCGCCATCTGCATCGACGATGCGGTATTCATAGTCAACCTCCTCGCCGGAGTGCGTTGACGCGTCGGTCGCGCCAAATACCCGCGCCTGATCATCCGGATGGATCACCTTAAGCCAGATGTCCGGCTCTGAAAGCCATTTTGAGATCGGATAACCGAAGCGTTCGAAGGCGGGGCTTACATAAAGAGGGCGATACGGCGGGCTGGGAGCGACGACGTAGAAAAGTACCGGCAGGTTCTCGATAAAGCCGCGATACAGCTCATCGCCGGTGGCGGAAACAGATCTGGCGGATTTGTCGGTGAGGTGTTTCAAGTTCTGAATTCGTTCTGGGAGGGAACGCCGCTCTCTGCTTTGTCAGACACTGCATACAAATGCAATTATGCCGCTTTTTGTCAGGTAGGAACTGACAAAGAGTGTTAGGGCCAGATGTTTGCGGGAGCCGAAATGAACTCAGGACGGTCGATAAGTGGGTGAATTTACCGGCCCCTGGCTCAGGGCCATCGGACCGAAAACAGCTATTAGCAACTTCTGTACCATCAATTTGTTCGGCCATCGCGTAGGCTCCCGGCGTCTTAGAATTGCCCGGGCAAGATACCAATTTGATAGAACAAAGGAGTTGAATGATGAAAACCATTTTGTTTTCTGTCACTGGGGCATTTGCCCTTATGTTCATGTTGGCCGCTGATTCGGCGGCCCAGCGGATATCGAAGCCCGGCGGCATCAATGGCCGGCAGCAAAACCAGCGGCAGCGGATAAAGCAAGGCGTACGGTCCGGTGAATTGACCGGCAGGGAGACGGGCCGGCTGGTTGCGGAACAGGTGCATATCAATAGAATGGAAGATCGCTTCCGTTCGTCGGGCGACGGCCTGAACAATCGTGAGCGGGTGCGGCTTCACCGCGAGCTGAACCAGTCAAGCCGCCATATTTATCGTCAGAAGCACGATAGTCAGGGACAAGGATCTCCGCGTCGCCCCTAACCGCGCGTGCTTGTTCGGCAACAGCGGGTTCTCCTCCCCGCTTCCGATCTCGTGATCCTCTTCGCTCCCGGCTTCGCAAAAGTGATCGAAAAGCGGTAAACTCATAAAAACTCTCCGTAACTTCACCTATGAAATTAACCGTATTCGCATTTGCGCTTTTCGCGCTGCTGCTTTGTTCGCCGCAGCTTTTTGCACAGACGATGCCGAAGGATGCCGATC
>JADLDC010000321.1 GCA_020846885.1 Acidobacteriota bacterium
AACAAACTGAAGTTTGTTGGACATTTTGGGCCGCATTCTGAAAGTATTGCCGCGTGGAAGATCTTGCGTCGTTTTACATCAACGAAGAATTCGTTCGAACTTCGGTGTCGTCTGCTGAGCATGATCGCCTGTTGGCGGATGGCTGGCGGCATTTTGGGCGGCAGTTTTTTCGGTACAATCTTGCGCTTCATGAGGATGAGATACGTCTTGTCATTCCGCTTCGAATTCGGTTATCCGGTTTTCGGTTGGCGCAGAGTCAGGAGCGAATTCTCAGGAAAAATAGCGACATCGAGGTCAAAGTCGGGCCCGTGAAATTAACAGACGATATTCTCGATCTTTTCGATCGGCATAAGCAAAGATTCAAACAGCACACGCCGGAGAGCATTTTTACGTTTATCGCCGAACGGCCCGAAGATGAACCATGCGCGACATTTCAGCAAACACTAAGGATCGGCGAGAGGATTGTGGGTGTGGGATTTTTTGATATAGGCAAGCGATCAGTTTCGGCGATCTACACTGCTTTTGATCCGGACGAAACGCGGAGGAGTCTTGGCGTTTTTACAATTCTCAAAGAGATCGAATTTGCGGCCGAGAAGGGAATGAAATTTTATTATTTGGGGTACAGTTACAGCGGCCGTTCGTTTTACGATTACAAAAAACGCTTCCACGGGACGGAAGCGTTTGAATGGAACAGCGTTTGGTCGCCGGTTCCGCGTGAAGTTTAGCGGCAAGATCAGCCGATCAAGTTAAGATGTTCGGCCAAGCTTTGCTGCGGCGGAAGCGGCTGATGAAACGTCTGCTCAAATGCCTGTGCGATAAACTTCGGATCGGTGATCTCGACGTATCGCGCCGTTTGTTCGGGCGTCATCACTTCGAGCATAAACGTGTTCTCGACCCAAATTTCGACAAGCTGAAACAAACCTTCGCCGCGATTGGCGACCAGCACACGCCAATCTTCGCTCTTTGCAAGCTCGCGGATCTCATCGATCGTTTTCTTTGTGCTGATGTTCAGATGCGTCGCAACATATCGCGGCACCATATCGCTCCGCACAAACTTGGCCTCGAATTCTTCCGTTGACGCCGATGCATCGTTCTCGTCCGGCAGGCCTTCGCCGGGCACGAGCACCGTTCCGGACGGAGTCACCTCGACCGCGCTTCCTTTGCCGTCATTAGCGATCACAAAAAACGAACCCGGAGCCGGCGGAAACGGAAATACCATTCCATCCCAGACCTTTGCCAGAAAATTCGCGACCCGTTCGGGCTCGTTAACAGCTATGGAAATATGATTTATCATTGCAATAATTCTCCTGTCGTATGATTTCAGACGAACCAATTTGCCCGTCCGAAAACTAACGCGAATAGCGCGGGCATTTCGTATCAGGCTCCGTGAAGGATATCTACCACAGAGACACAGAGGACACAGAGTTTGTCAGAACCGCCTGCGTTAGCGGGCGGCCAGTTTTTCGATAATTCGCATTATGAAAATAACCAAAAAAGTATCACGCCGACCGAGCCTTCTTGTCTTCCTTCTCTGTGCCTCTGTGGTGAACATCACCGCGCAGGATTTCAAGACCGTCCACGACGGCGTCGAGTACGCACAGGTAATTCGCAAACTCGGCAGCGATCCAGTAAAGATAAACCTTTTGCGTCTTGACCTAAAGAAAGTGCGGCTCGATGTTCATCACGCAATGGACGCCGCCATCGGAACCGAAAAAACATCATCAATCGCCACGCGCCACGGCGCAGTGGCGGCGATCAATGCGGGATTCTTTCGGTTGGATAAAAGTAAGTTCGCTGGCGACGCGGCGGCTATGTTAATGATCGATGGGGATCTTTTAAGCGAGAACCTTAATGACCGGGTTATTCTTCAGATCGATAATATGAAAAAGGCGACCAACGTATTCGTCGGGCGCTCCTTAATAAATACCTGGTTCGGTTTCGGCGGTTCGGCGACTCAAGTGAAGCTTTCGGGATTGAACAGAGAGCGTAAGAATGATGAGTTCTTATTGTATGGCCCGTCTTTCGGCCGGACGACATTGGTTGACCAGGAGGGCATTGATATTGTCCTGTCGAAATGCCGTCGAACATTCAAACATACATATCGTCCGATCGAGTGCCGGAAAGCCGAGGTAATTACCGATGCCGCGAACACTCCTATTCCAGCGGACGGATATGTGATTTCGATAAGTCCTGGAGATTTCAAACAGAAGCGGCTGTTGCTTTCTGATTTGGGTATGTATCGCTCGGACAAAAGCAGGAATAAGACTTTCTTCCTTAGATTTGAGGATGCAAATACGTTTTATTTCCCCGCTAAGAACGAAGACATCGTTGCCGGCGTTCCGCAACTTATCAAAAACGGCAAGATCGACATCACCTGGGAGCAGGAAAAAGCGAGCAAGGGATTCGCCGAAACACGCCATCCGCGAACCGCAGTTGCGAAACTGAAAGACGGTAAATTCCTAATGATAACGGTCGATGGCCGACAGCCTGGCGTGAGTGTTGGGATGAATTTGCAGGAGTTGGCCGAATATCTTTTCTCGCTTGGTGCGGTCGATGCGATGAATCTCGATGGCGGCGGTTCGACGACGATGTTTCTCGATGGCAAGGTCGTCAACACGCCATCGGACAAAGAAGGCGAGCGAAAGATCGGTGATGCGATATTGGTCACTCTGCGAACAAAGAGGTAAGACCTCTGCCTAACCACAGAAAAAGATGAATAAGAGGACGAAAGAATACAAGAAAGACATCATCGCTAAGTTTACGAAAGGATTTTTTTCAAATACTCCTTGGCTCCGTCAACATTCACGCCGCTTGCGATATAGCCGATGTAATTATCTGGCCTGAGCAGGACGCAAAAGGTTTGGTCCGTATCAAATATCTCCGCGATATGCGGGTAGAGCGGGATGTAGTGGACGTCGGCCA
>JADLDC010000322.1 GCA_020846885.1 Acidobacteriota bacterium
ACTGCCCACGCAACAGTGAGGCCAATCGCGAAATGGCCGCAGTCTGGAACTTTGCTCGTTCTGTCAGGTTACGAACCATTCTGCGTGTGGGCAGAAGAGGAGCAAAATGAAGATAGTTGGACCATTTGTATTTATAGCGATCTTTGCATTATTGATATTCGGACAAACGGGCACACAAGTGACCGGTTATGTCGGCCGGATCGTGTCCGGGAATGAAAAGGGTGTTCCGTACCCGAACGTGACAGTTACGCTGAGGTTGGTGAGCGATACTTCGGTCAATTACACCAGCGTGACCGATGCCGAAGGGAAATACAGATTTGAAAATGTACCCGGCGGGCGATATGTGATCTCCGTGGCTCCGCCGTCTGCGGACCGGACTCAGAATCCCAAGGCCGCGATCGATGTAACCGCCGGACAGGCGGTCGAGAAAGATTTTGCCTTGAGCTCGATCGCCGGCCCAAATTGTGTGAACTGCGAGATACGGGAAACGGTCACCATCTCGGCCGATGCGGTGCAGCCGGTTGAAGAGGTCTCAAAGAGCGTAAGCACGATAGTCGGGCAGGAAATGCGTGATCGGGCCGATATAACGCTTGTTGATTCGCTTCGCACGATCCCGGGTTTGCGGGTACAGCAGTTGGGCGGTTTCGGACGCACGGCATCGATAAAATCTCGCGGCCTTCGCAATCAGGATACGGCCGTTTTGATTGACGGCATACGCTTTCGCGACCCGGCGGCGATCACGGGCGACGCTTCGCCATTCCTTTCCGATATTACGTTGACAAGCGTGAGCCGCGCCGAGGTACTTCGCGGGCCGGGTTCGTCGCTTTACGGCACGAACGCCATCGGCGGCACGATCGATCTTCAAACGCCGATCCCGCAAAGCGGCTGGCACGGGCAAGTAAGCGGTGCCGCCGGCGGGCTTGGCCTCGGACGATTTCGCGGGAATATCAGCAAGGGAACCGACGACGGGAAGTTCGGTTTCAACGCCGCCCTTTCGCGTACGGTATATACCAAGGGCATCGACGGAGATGATGAGGCGAATAACACAAATTTCCAATCGCGGATAGAGATCAACCCATACGAGCGGACGAACATTTCGGCACGGTTTTTTCTCTCCGACGCGTTCGTGAGGTTGAACACCGGCCCCGATACGGCCGGGACACCACCGGCTTCGAATTTTGGGATCATTGATGCCGTGGCGGGCGTGAATTTTGCGTTTGACGCCAATGACCCGGACGATACGCAGAAGTCGCGATACTTTAATGGCCAGTTTGTGCTGACGCAATCTATTACGGACGAGTTGGCGTTTCAGGCTTATTATGCAGGCTCGACGACAAAGCGAACGAACGATAACGGAGTCCTCGGCATTGGCTTTCAGAGTCCTTCAACAAGCATCTTCGAAGGAACGGCCCACACGGCCAACGCGCATATCGATTGGACGCCGATCGCGGCGAATCGCCTGACTGTCGGGTACGAGTTTGAACAGGAGAATTTTAGGAACGAAGGCTCGACACCCAGCGGAACGGGCGGATTTTTTACCGATGCTTCGCAGGCGAGCAGCACGATCTATCTTCAGGATCTGGTGCATTTGCTCGAAGGGCGGCTTCAGTTTGCCGGCGGATTCCGTGCCCAGTTTTTCAACCTGGCAAACCCTGGTTTTAGCGGCCAGAATCCTCTCTACTCCGACCTTTCGCTCGACGGCCCGCCGGCCGCATACACATTTGACGGATCGGCGTCGTATTTCATCCGTTCGACGGGAACAAAGCTTCGCACACACGCTGGTACAGGCTATCGTGTGCCGTCGTTGTACGAGCGGTTCGGTTCATTTTTTAACACGTTCACGTTCCCCGATCCGCCGCGGTTCGAAGCATTGGGCGATCCGAACCTTAAGCCCGAGCGGGCTGTCGCATTCGACGCAGGACTCGACCAGTATTTCTGGGGCCGCCGCATCACCGCATCGGCCGTGTATTTTTATTCGAAACTGACCGATGTTATCGGTTTTGGCAATGTCGTTCCCGATATTGGGAATACACCGCGGTTCTTTGGCGGATATATCAATCAAAAGGGCGGCGTTTCACGCGGTGTCGAATTGAGCGGATCAGTACGGCCAACTTCATCGACCAGCGTTTTTGCGTCGTACTCCTTCACAAATAGCGACCAGCTTCAGCCTCAGGTGACCGGCAGCGGCGTTTTTGCGACGCTTGGCGTGCCGAAACACCAGGTTACGTTCAGCGCGACCCAGCGGATAGACCGGTTTTGGATAAACGCCGACTTTACAGGCACAAGCACGTATTTGGCACCGATCTTTAGTAATTCGACGTTCAATTCCTATGTCTATCGCTTCAAAGGCAGCCGTCGGCTCGACCTGACAGCAGGTTACACGTTCGCGTTCGGCAACGACCGATACAGCCTGCGGTTATTCGGCACCATCGAGAATCTTTTTGATGACGAATACTTTGAGAACGGCTTTCGAACCCCAGGCCGGACAGGTCGGATCGGTTTAAGCTTTGGCTTTTAGGACCGGGTTTTCTTAGCGTCCTTTGCGAGCTTTGCGTGATACCGGCTTTCTCTCACGCAAAGCCCGCAAAGGACGAGAAAAAGTCCCGACCCGCAGTCCGCGACCAAAAAAACTGAAAGAATTCTGGTGCTCCGCCGCCATTTGCCGTGTTATACTGGCATAAAGTGAGGTAATAAGGTTATGAAGTTCAAAGCAATTTTATGGGCTTCCGCGGTCGCGGCCTTGGCGGCGGTTCCGGCGTTTTCACAGAGGCCGGCAACGAGGACCGTCACGAACATGGACCTCGAAAAGTATCGCCAGGAGCGCCTTCGGGCGGAACGTGACTACGCGGAAAACTATGAGCGAATGGGTTTTCCATCGCCCGAGGAGCTGCAGAAGCAGATCGAGAAAAGCCGCGATGAACGCATCGCCCTGTCAGCCAGGCTTATGAACGACAGGATCGAGCGGGAACGGATCCAGGCAGAGCTTGCGGCCGCGGTGTTTGCGGCACGCGATGACAGATATATGGTCCCGGCGGATACGCGCTATTTTGCATGGCCGTATGGCGGGTACTATTACAATGGCCTCTTTCCGTTTCCAGGCCGATATCGGGGGCCGGTTCGCGGCGGTAACGGACAGCCGATCTTCGATTATTTCAATCAGCAAAGACCGGTGCGAAGCTTGCCCGCATACAGGGTCAATCGGCCGCGTTAGGGCCTAAATTTTGTGTTTAGCGTCGTCGCGGACTATCATCGTTTGAAGATGGTCCGCATTTTCTTTTTATGATCAAAGAAGGCTGGGAAGCGATAATCGGCATGGAGATCCATGCCCAGTTGGCAACTGATACCAAGATATTCTGCGGCTGTGCCGTCATTACCGGCGGCGAGCCGAACTCGAACACTTGTCCGGTTTGCCTGGGTTTGCCCGGAGCACTGCCGGTATTGAACCGGCGCGTGGTCGACCTGGGGGCACGTGCGGCCTTGGCGCTTGGGCTTGAGGTACAGGAAACATCCATTTTTGCCCGAAAGAATTATTTCTACCCCGACCTTCCGAAAGGCTATCAGATCTCGCAATACGACCGGCCATTCTCTGCCAATGGGACGCTGACGATCATGACCTCTGAACGTGACGATCAGGGCCGCGCCGTTGAATGGAGGCCGATGAATATCCGCATCGAACGGATGCATCTTGAGGAGGACGCAGGCAAGAACGTGCACGAAGGTTTGCCGGATGTTGATAAGTATTCATATGTCGATCTGAACCGTGCCGGAACGCCGCTCGGCGAGATCGTGACAGCCCCGGATTTCCGCACTTCGTGGCAGGCTTATGATTATGTCAACCATGTCCGGAGCGTTCTCCGCTGGGTCGGTGCCAGCGACGCGGATATGGAAAAGGGAAATCTGCGGTGCGAGGCGAATGTGTCGGTGCGAAAGATCGGCGAGACCGGCTTTAGAAACAAATCAGAAT
>JADLDC010000323.1 GCA_020846885.1 Acidobacteriota bacterium
AAGCTATCGATGAACTGCAAAAGCGCATGAAGGTGGTCCCGCAGGAAGCGCTTTATACGCCTAAATTTACCTACATCTGGACCCTCGCGGAAGCTCGATTTCCTGAAGAGATGGCAATTAGGATGTCGCGGGAGACGGCGGTTCGCGAACTCGCCCGCTGTTACCTGGAAATGTGCGGGATGACGCTGCTGGGTGACCTGTCGCGGGCGTTCGGCTTTTATCGATGGGAATCAGGCCGGGCAAATCACCAGCTCGTTGATGAAGGATCAGCAGACCGGATCGACACGGGCGTCTATCGGCTGAGCCGGATCTAATATCCGTTACCCGATACTTCATGTTTTACCCCATATCAACACCTGTAAGTCGTACACCCTGAATGTCTTAATTGGAGTTCCCGAGAGCTTTGTGCTAAAAAGAATCTAGTGCGCCCCCCTGCCGGTTTAGCTATTTCAACCAAAGCGGCATCCTCAAGGGCAACGATTTCTGTTCAATTGAACAATTGAGGTTATTACCTATGACAACTACCCATTTCAGGAGTTTGCTCAGGAGGATCGAGAACCGTACCCGATCGCGGGACGGCAGATATCTGCTCCTGGCATCAATATTATTGCTTTTGCCGGCGGCGGCGCTTGCTCAGTTATCCATCGAGCTATTTTCGGGAAGCTATTCAGGAACACCGCCCGATGGCCCTTTATCAACACAAACCGTGCAGCTTCTTGTTGATCCCGCGCCGGGTTCTCCGCCCGCCTCGCCGGTCAGCGTTACCGCAACCCTTTCAAACCAGCAGTACGCCGGCGTTGGGACGGGTGCCGGAAGCCCGGTCGTGATGTTCGGCGGACGGCGTGCCGACGGAACGACGACCATCAACACAACGCCGATATTCGACCACATGAATGCGATCGCAACACCGGCGGACACGATGTTTTCGAGCCTGTCAAACGGATCGCCCTCCGGCATTGCGGTTGCCGATAACTATGCATTTGCGCTCTACAGCTCGATCCAGCATTGGGAAGGCCTGAGTGTGCCGGCAACGAACAGCCGGATATATCTTGCCGACCTGACGCTGACATTCAGCTCGCCGGTGGCCAATCCGTACATCCATCTGGTGGGCATGGGCGGATTTGTCGGCACGCTTGGCTATGCGACGGAGCTTGATCTGATGACGTCGGGCTTGTCGCTGACAAAACTGCAGGGAAATAACACTCTTGTCGTTTCCGGCAATCAGATCAACAATGCGAACGCAACAGGCATCCTGACCGAATGCAGCGCCGAGACAGCTGGCTGCGGTACAGTTCGTGTCAACGGAACAGGCATCACGACTGTCACATTTCAGGTGTATATCCGAGGTGATGGCGGAACGCCGACCTGGAGCGGCCCGGCCCGCAATGAAGGCGATTTTTGGATGTTAGGCGTTTCGCTGCCATATTCACCCACGGCGGCGGCCGTCTCACTTAGCGGACGTGCCGTATCGGCCAATGGCCGCGGCCTCAACGGCGCCCGGTTGGTGTTGACGAACGGTTCCGGCCAAACCCGAATGGCCCTTACAAATGCATTCGGATACTACCGCTTCGAAGGCCTGGAAGCCGGAGAAACCGTGGTTGTCAGCATCCATTCAAAACGTAAGACCTTCTCACCAAATTCGCAGGTGATCAGCTTGAGCGACAGCGCGTTTGACGTCAACTTTGTGGCGAGCAACTAAATTTCCAAAAGGGATCAAAACTGATCGCGATAAAAATGGGCCACCGCATCTGCGGCCGGCCCATTACATTAAAAACTGGAGGATCTTACCGCAGATAGACGCAAATAAACACAGATGACTCAGGAAATATTCATCAAGTATTGCGATTGGAATATGCGTTTCAGCTCGACTCTCGGTTGACCAAAATTTATTAGAAGGCAGAGTGGAAATTTTGTGGCGTTCAGATAGTTAATGCACTGAGCCTTATGGTTGTCGCTGAAGCCGTTGGTAGTTTTGAGCTCGATCAGTAGAACACCCTCTATAATCAGATCGGCAAAATATTCGCCTACGATCACGCCATCATAAATTATCTGAAGCGGCCGTTGAACCTCAACTCTTAACCCGGTTTTGCGAACCTCGTGGGCCAAAGCATTCTCGTAAACCTTCTCGAGAAAACCACAACCCAATGCGTTACTCACCGTATACGCGCATCCAATAACTCGCTCAGACAAAGAATTTAGTTCCGCCTCATTCATTCCTATCTGTGTTCATCTGCGTTCATCTGCGGTTAATTCGCCTAGTATTTCATCAACTCCAACACCGCCTTTTCGACGTCGTCGCTTTGCGGAAGGATGAAATCCTCGACCTGCGGGGCGTAGGCGACGAAGGTGTCGGTGGCGCCGACGCGTCTTACCGGGGCGTCGAGATATTCGAACAATTCGTCCGAGATGCGGGCGGCGATCTCGGCACCGTAGCCGTATGAGATCGGATCTTCATGGGCGACGACGACGCGCGAGGTTTTCTTGACAGACTCGGCGATCATTTCCCAATCGTAAGGGACAAGTGTGCGGAGGTCGATAAGATCGACCGTGATGCCCTTCTGCTCCAGCCGTTTCGCGGCCTGATTTGAGCGTTCAACCAATGCACCGAAAGTGACGATAGTAACATCCAAACCTTCGCGCACCTTTTTCGCCTTGCCGAAAGGGATCAAAAAATCGCTTCCGGGATAAGCGGATTTGTTGTAGACCTGCCGGTAAAGATGTTTGTGTTCAAGAAACATCACCGGGTCGTCGCAGCGGATGGATGTTCTTAACAATCCGTTTGCGTCGAGGGCATTCGACGGATAAACGATCCGCAAACCGGGCGTGTGCGCGAACAGCGTCGTGCCGGATTGCGAGTGGTAAACCGCACCGCCTTTCAGGTATCCGCCGACAGGAACACGAATGACCATCGGACATTTCGATTCGCCGTCCGACCGCCAACGCATCACCGCCACTTCATTGCGGATCTGGTGCATTGCCGGAAAGATGTAATCGAAAAACTGGATTTCAATGACAGGCTTTAACCCGCGAAGCGACAGGCCAACCGCCCGGCCAACGATATTGGCCTCGGCCAGCGGTGAATTGAACACGCGTGCCGAACCAAATTTTCGCTGCAAATTCGCCGTTACCTTGAACACGCCGCCTTTGCCTTTCACGCGTTCGAGATATTCCTCACGCGAGGCATCGGCCACGTCCTCGCCAAAAACGACGATCGCCGGATCGCGCTCCATCTCTTCGTGCATACAGCGGTTGATCAGGTCCACCATCGTTCCCGGATTGCCCGAAAGTTCGGCGCCGTTTTCGGTATCGAACAACGTTCGGTCGGTCGGATCTACATCGGGTGAATAGACGTTTCTGTATGCAGTTTCGGGCGCCGGCTGCGGCGTGGCAACGGCAATGTCGGCCGCTTTGTTCACTTCCTCATCGACCTCTTTGCGTAATGCTTCGAGCTGTTCCGATGAACAAATGCCCTCGGTCATCAGAAATTCCGCATAGGTCTTGATCGGGTCGATACGTGCATCGGCATCGCGTTCTTCTTCGGGGCGATAGAGCTTTTCATCGTCAGAGAGCGAGTGCGAATAGGGCCGTATAACTTTAGCGTGGATGAACGCCGGGCCTTTTCGTTCGCGGCAGTATTCGACAGCGTCTTTGAACGCCGCGTAAGAACCAAGCGGATCGGTGCCGTCGATCTTCTGAATAAACAGGCCCGGAAACCCCGTGACCAGTTTCGAAATGTCGCCGCCGGCCGTGTTGACCTCAACCGGCGTTGAGATCGCATAGCCGTTATCTTCAACGACAAAGATCACCGGCAATTTCATATTGCAGGCTGAGTTCAGCGCTTCCCACCACTCGCCCTCGCTTGTAGTGCCGTCGCCGACGGACATATAGACAACTTCATCGCCCTTAAAGCCGGTGACAACTTTCTGCAGTTCTTTTACAAGCGATGCGCGGTAGCCGGCCTCAGCCGCACCGACCGCGTGCAATGCCTGTGAACCGGTACACGACGACTGCGACGGAACATTCAACCGCGTCGCTCCCCAGTGCGAAGGCATCTGCCGGCCGTGCGAGTTTGGGTCCGGCTCGGCACCGACCGATGAATACAACATCTCCTGCGCCGTCATTCCAAGGCCGAGCATCAACGCGCGGTCGCGATAGTAAGGAAAAAACCAATCGTAAGCGGGCTTCATCGCCAACGCCGCACCGGTTAGGACCGCTTCGTGTCCGGCACCGGAGATCTGGAAAAATATCTTGTTCTGCCCTTTTAACTGGATCTCTTTGTCATCGATCCTGCGTGACAGGTACATCGTCCGGTAAATACCGATGAGCGTTTTTTCATCCAGCCCGCGGCGGTCATTCGTCCGGGCCGCCGCACGGTCGTTCGCGGCCGCCTTCGTCGTTTCTTGTACCTTGGCTTCCGGCACAAACCCGTCCGCCTCGGTAACCTTCCCCGGCTCCGCTACCACTGTTTCCGCTTCGCTATTATTGCCTTTTGTATTCAACTTCCTTACCGATGTGGCCATCAATTATTATCCTTGTGATAAATATTTCTAATAGTGGAGTAAGTTATAAGCATACCAGAATGGGGAAAATGGGGCAATTTGAAGGAATGCGGGCCTAATTCGGCCTTATAGTCTCAGGCGAAGTAAGAGTTCTTCACGGCTGAGCACAAAATGTTCTGCGACGCTGTCGAGAATAGAGGCAAATGTTCCTATCCGAAGTGGGTCGTGTCTTGGAATCGTTACGTGATGCTCTCCGTTCTCGTCAGTGGTCAAACGTACGTGGCTCCCGGCTTGTCGGGTTGGCTGATAACCCAACGGACGGAGGGCCTTGATCAGGTCGGTTCCCGAAACATCGCGCGGCAACCTCATGCAGCAAGTACTTCCTCGCTAACAAAATGCAGCCTGATCACTTTTGGCTTATTCTCTGGCTCAAAATGGCAATCAACAGCCTCGCGGATGTTCGCACGAATTTCGTCGATAGTATCTCCTTCCGTAAAGATGGATTCACCGAGAGCCTTTGCAGTAAACCCGCCTTCCACCGCATCTTCAACAAGAAAAATGATCTCGTTCATATCGAAATGTTAGCATGGTTTTGATCCAGTTTTAGGGTTCTTTATACACATTCCCGAATACTCCTCAATTCTTTCCGAGGATCGTGGCCAGCACAAACTCCGACCCTTGAGATCGAGTATTCGGTACCGTGCTCGCTTGTGATCGAGACTACGCAGACGTATGGTTCACCGCGAGTGCTTCTAATAATATTAGGAAAATAGCCATCAATGTCGTTGTTCCGGCTAGTGAAAGTCCCGAGAAGCCCACCCGCGACAGTTCTTAAATGTTTTCGACCAACCACTACTGTGATGCCTTCAATACCCATCCCTGAGGATCGACGATCGGTGCGGGGCCGGTGAAATTTACTGTTGCTTTGCCGTCTTTCATTTCGACGCGTTGGGTTTTGCCCTTTATTTCGACGTCGATCGGCATTGGGAACGGCATGTTGTTCGGGGTTTCCCAGCTAAGTGTTAGCACCTGTTGGGGCGTACTGTTCGGGCCGCTTTGGAGCGTACTGACGCTGGTTATCAATTTAGGCAGCTTCGGCTGTCTGAGATAGAGTTCAAAGAACCAGTCGAGTTTCATTCCTGAATCTTTTTCGGCGATCTTTAGGAAATCGTCGGTATCGACCATGCGTTCCTGGCGGCCGTCGGTGTAGGATTCCATTTCCTTTGTCGGATAGGCCATGTGGCGAAGGGCGCGGAAAAATGCTTCGTCGCCGATCAGATAGCGAAGCGTGTTCAGCACAACTGCGCCTTTGCCGTAGATGTCGCCGTCAGAGTTAACATAATCCGGCTCTGCCATATAGACCTGATATGCGATCTTGGCCTCGCGCGGTGCGACGGGCTGCATATTGCGCGTAGCCTTTGCACGGCCGCGCATTGCCTTCAGGTACGCATCCTTTCCCTGTGTTTCCTCGATCCAGAGGGTATCCATGAAGGTTTGAAAGCCTTCGTGGATCCAGAAATCTTTCCAATCGCTGGCAGTGACAAGATTTGCCCACCATTCGTGCCCAAATTCGTGGAACATCAGCCAATCGAACCCTTCGGGCGTAAAGTTGAACTTGTTTCCGTAGGCGATATGAGTCGAGTGCTCCATTCCAAGATGCGGCGTTTCAACAATGCCGAGCTTTTGCGAACGGAACGGAAACGGCCCGAGATATTTTTCAAAAAAGGCGTTGTATCTTTTTGTTTCCTCGATCAGTTTCGGCCCCTTGGCAAAGTCTTCGGGCAGAACATAGAACTCGATCGGGATCATCTCGCCGGTCACGCTTTTTGTGCTGTCCTTGATCAGCTTGTACGGAGCCGCGTCAAAAATGAGCGAATAATTTGCGATCGGGTTTGTCATCCGCCAAACATAGGTCGAAGTGCCGTTCTTGTTCTTGGCAGTCTCCGCCAGTTTGCCGGGCCCGACGGCGACGAGCGGATCGGGCACGGTGATGCGCATTGTCGCGGTCGAGGGCTTGTCGGACGGATGATCTTTTACCGGAAACAGCAGATCGGCGCCGTCGTTTTGCAGCGCGACCGAGACCCAATCGGCGCCGCTTGGCGTTTTTGCCCAGATGATGCCGCCAACCCACGGCGGTCGCGGAGCTTCACGCGGGCTGCCGGAATAGGTGACGATCGTCTCAAACGTCTCGCCCGCCTTTTTGCGTGCGGGAAACGTTATCCGCAGTTTGCCGTCCTTATGCTCATACTTAAGCCCCATCTGCCGGTCACCCGATTCGCTGTACACGCGGTCGATCTTGTACGGCGTATCAAGATCAAGCAGGATCGTATCGGTCGGGTTTACGACCTTTGCGATCATCACGGTCGTGCCCCAGACCATTTTCGTTTTCGGGTCCACCTTCAGCGCGATATCGTATGACTGAACATCGAACGCCGCCTGTTCGGCCGCAAGCGGACCGCCGGTAGCGGTCGGGCGTACACCGAGCGTCCGTTGGGCGGTGACGGAACCGGAAAGGAAAATAACGAGGACAAGGATCGAAAGCAGCGGGCGTTTTTTGATGATCATAGTTCGAGTTTTGATAAGCATAATGGCAAACAAAGAAACCGGTCGCTACCGCTCGCGGTTCTGACAAGATAGAGCGTATAAGCACACAAAGAAACCGGTCGCTGCCGCTCGCGGTTCTGACAGGATGGAGCGTATAAGCACACAAAGAAACCGGTCGCTACCGCTCGCGGTTCTGACAAGATAGAGCGGAGCCTGTTCTGACACTTTACACCCGATACGGTTTTGCGGAAAATCGAAGAGCAATGTTCAAGACCTTAATCCTTCTGATGCTCGCTGCCACCGTGCCGTCGCTCGCTTTTGGCCAGGCAGTCACCTCGACGCCTGAAACAAAGGAACCCGCCAAAGCAAATGCCCGCCCGACGCCGAAGCCTTCGGCCGCAAAGCCCGAACCGTTCGACAAGGCGGATATAAAAACGATGGCCGCGCAATGCGTTACTTTTGATACCGAGGCGGGCGTGATCGAAATGGAAATGTTCCCCGAGCACGCGCCGGAATCGGTGAGGAATTTTCTCAACCTTGCGGCGACGGGTTTGTTCGATACGACCGTCTTTGGCCGCGTTGTGCCGGGATTTGTGATACAGGGCGGCGATCTTTATTCACGAGAAGGCAGGGTCACCTACGAGATCGGAATGCGTGCCCGCCGCACCCTGCCGGATGAGCCGAACAAGATACTCCACGAACGCGGCATTCTCTCAATGGCCCGCGGCGAAGAAGCGAATACAGCAATGACAAGCTTTTTTATCCTCGTCGGCAACGGCGCTCACCTTGACGGAAAATTCGCCGCTTTTGGACGTGTTACAAAAGGAATGGAAACCGTCGACGCGATCAACAAGGCTCCTGTCAATGAGGAGAAGCCGGAAAAGCCGGTGAGGATAAAGAAAGCGAGCGTGTCTCCGTGTGCCGGAACGCGGGCTTCAGCCCGCGAGTTGCAGCGGGAATTCGCCGGAAAATCCTTCGTGGCTGCGGGCTAAAGTCCCTGTTCCGAACCTGCGGGCTAAAGCCCGCGTTCCGCCAGCGTCATCTTATATTCATTCGCCATCGACGGATGTCCATGTGCCATTGAAACGTCGATGCCTTTCCTGTATGTCTCGACCGCTTTTTCGCGGTTGCCGGTCCTTTCATAGGCCTGCGCCAGCGTGCCGTAGGCGTTGCCTTCGTCGTCCGATCTGGCGAGATAATCTTCCAGCACGCGGATCACGTCGTCGTGCCGGCCGAGTTTTTCGTATTCTTTTGCCAGCCCGAACATCACGGAAGTGTTGTCCGGGTCAGCAGCGAGCATTTGTTCAAAGACTTGGATCCTTTCGTCCATAGTAGATTCTTGGCGGCCAGTAGCAGATCATTGCAAGCGGTTTCTTGCCAAATTCTTTGTGCACTTTATGCCCGCCTTTGCGCTCTTTGTGTCAAACGGTCGTTTTAACACAAAGGCCGCAAAGTTGAAGACGCAAAGGGCACAAAGGTACTTTCGATTCAATTATTGCAGTTCAATAGTTTTCCGAACTACTTTACATGAACCGCCAAAGTTTCGGACAGCTTTTGCAGGCTTGCCGGCGTGTCGGCGGCAAGTACAGGCGGTTCGCCGAGGATCTGCTTGGCTGACTTTTGAAAGACAGCCTGATTCATATCCTGATCCTGCGATATCAAGACGCCTTTAAGCGAGATGCCGGCAAAAATTCCCTTCGACCGCGAATAGGTCAATATCTCCGCATCCATCGTAGCGTTTGTCGAGGCGGCGGCTGTGCGGCCCACCGGCCCGGCGGCAACGCTGCCTTCGCCGCCGATCTCAAACTTGTCGGCAAGCAGGTTCTTCAAGCCTTTGTCGTTCATTATCAGCAGGATGTAGTCCGTCTTTTGCCCGCCGATCTGCAGCCCGACGCTGCCGCCGGCCATGTTCACAAATGCCGGAGCGCTCCAGCCTTTCCCGACGCGGCGAATTGCAACGCCCTTACCGCCTTGTCCGCCGACGATGAACGCGGCTTTGACCGTTCCCGGAAAGATAACAATGGCCTTTGCCTTGTCCATCAGGTCGCTCGGGATCGAGCGTTCCCTCACTTTCATTACGTCCTCGATAACGTCGGACGCCTTATCAATGCGGTCAACCGCCGCCTTTAATTCCTTGCCCGGATTCTTTCCCTGGCCCTGAACCGCAACGGTCAAGGCGACAAACGCAAACATCAGCAGAATTACTGCACAAAAGGATCCTTTCATTATGACCTCCGTGTCTAAATGTGATTATAAAAACAAACACCGTCAGAGCCTAACGGCGTGAATTCAGAATAAGCTTGCCTGCACCGGCTGCGTGTTTTCCGGTTCAGAAGTTTCAGGAGAGTGGTGGCCGCTTAGGCCGAGGCGGCGGGCATGAAAATCGAATAGCTTCTTTGTGACCTCCCACTGTTCGGTCTTTCCTTCGCCGCGTTCCTTATAGCTTCGATGCCGCAATGTGCCGCCGCGTTCACGTTTTATCGTATTGATTATTTTGGTCACACGCGTCGCCGGCAAGCGTTCGTGCATTTTCTGAACAAAGTAGTCTTCGATAGAATCCGTGTCCAGATGGAGCATCGACATAAAGGCGCGGCCGGCACCAGCCTCTTTCGCCCGTTCCAAAAGGCCCGGAATATCCGGTTCATTGTAACCCGGAATGACCGGAGCTATGCCGATCCCGACCTTGATCCCGGCGTCGGACAAGGTTTTCATGGCGCGGAATCGGGCCTCGGGGACCGGCGTGTAAGGCTCGAACGGGTTGGAAGACTCCTTTGTCAGAAACGGAAGCGAAAAGAACACGGTCACTTTCAATTTTTGCAGCACGTCGATGTCGCGTGTTACTAACGGGCTTTTTGTTATCACGCCGACCGGTACCCGAAAGTCGGCACATACTTCGAGGCATTGTCTGGTCAGCTTATATTCGGCCTCCAAGGGCAAATAAGGATCGGTCGCAAACGAAAAATCGAGATGCGGCATCTTGTCGCGGGTCTTTTTAAGTTCTTCACGCAAGATTCGCGGAGCGTTCGATTTTACAACGATCTTGGTCTCAAAATCCGTGCCCGCACCGTAACCCAAATATTCATGATACTGCCGCGCAAAGCAATAGGTGCACCCGTGAATGCAGCCGCGATAGCAATTGACCGTATATCGCCAACCTCCATCCCAATCGGAGGCAAAAGCCTTTGTGATCACTTTTTTTGTAGCGGTTTCCTCAAAAACCTCAAGTTTCGTCGGCGGCGGCTCACCGACAAATTCGGCCGAATAGCGGTTGTAAGGATTAGGAGGATTCTTGATATGTCGCACAGATGCAACATTATCGCAGGTTCGCAATACACAGTCAAAAAGCCCAGCGGCCGTGGGCCGCCCCAATCCCTTTGCGCCCTTTGTGTCTTCACCTTCGTGCCCTTTGTGTTAAAAGGATTTCTCACCACAAAGTTCGCCAAGTTGAAGACACAAAGGGCACAAAGGAGGTTCCGGCAAAGATTCAAACCGACCGCTGCATCAGCAGATCGGTTTGCGGGTCTTCGCCGAGTTGAAACACGTGGCGGCCGACGACGCTGAAACCGTTCTTCTCATAGAATCTCTGCGCACGCGGATTGAATTCCCAAACACCGAGCCACATTACGTCGCGACCTTCCACTCGGGCGCGATCAAGGCAGGCGTTCATCAGCGATTGGCCGACGCCCTGGCCGAGGTGTTTTTGATGAGAATAAAGCCGTGAAAGCTCGATGGGGCGTTCGGAAGTTATCCCGGCCTCGGTATTGCCGATAATGATCTTGGCATAGCCCGCGGCCTCGTCGCCGATCTCGGCGATCAGAAAAATGCTTCGTTCGTCATCAAGTTCGGATGCGATCTGTTCGACGTTGAACGCCTGACGCATGTAATGGTTCAGGTCGTCCGGCGCGTTCTTCGGGTGATGGGCAAAGGCGTCCCAGAATGTCGTGTAAGCAAGATCGGTCAAGAGCTTTGCGTCGTCGGGAGCGGCCTGGCGGATATTGATCAAGGTCATTAAGAATAAAGTCCGTCCACGCGTCCAAAAATTTCGATACTGAACGGCTCCGGCGACAACCTCGGCCCATTTTCAGAAAGCGGGCCTTTACGTGCGTGTTTCAAAGACCGGATCACCTCGTCAGCGATCGAATCCTGTAATTTAAACACGTTCACCGCGTCGTCATCAAATGTTTTGCCCCAGATGATCCGTTCGGAGGCGATATCGACCATTTCAATAGCAACGCGGATGCGGCCGTCCTGCCGCTGGACCGAACCCGCGAGAACGATATCAGCATTCATCCGGCGTCCGGCGGCGAGCGTATCGGCCGCCGACGGTTCGATCACTTCGGGCCGGATCGCGATATCGTCGAGGCTGCCGAGTTTTGCACGAAGCGTGTCGCGGATGCCGACGCCGTATCGATCATCACCGCTTCCGACATTGCGAAAGGTGAGTATGCCGACGGAACGTACAGTAGCGTATTGGTCCGTCCGGCGGACGTCGGACACCAGCGCGGCCGCACAGACAACGATCACATATACGAGCGCAAGGGCGGCCCCACGCAGCGCCGCGGGATCGACCTTGAATGAACCGAGCGCTCGCATCTTGTCCGAAATATCTATCGTAATGCTGGATGTCGTCGAACCGGCAATTAGTACCTCGGTGTGTTCGCGGCCGGCCCTGGCCTCAGTGTTTACCACTGCGGCAAAGCAGTAACCGCGGCCCGGGACCGTGGCGATGAACTTATTTTCGCCCGCCGGGTCATTGAACAGCTTTCGCAGGGCCGATATCTGCTGGGTCAGATTGTTTTCTTCAACCACGGCATCGGGCCATACCGCTGACAAAAGCTCATCCTTTGTTACGACCCGGCCCGCACGCTGCACCAATTCAACCAGCACATCAAACGCCTTTGCCGTGACGGCAACGCGCTCTTCACCTATAAAAATGCCGCGGCGCAATGGATCTATGCGGTAACGGCCGCAAATGTAAACAGGTTTATCTTGCCATGCTTCCGGCATAAGGCTTTACGAGAGGTTCATCATTATATACCACCTTGCCGTTCGCAAAAAGAACAATATTTTCAGAACATTTCAGCCGATTTCACAGGTTCTAACGACATTTGCCCGAGTCCGAAAGCAAACTGGACGCTGTTATGGGATTCCGGCTGAAGATCTCGTTCAAGACCGAACACAAACTTGTGGTCGTAGGCACGCTTCCAATTGCCGGTTGGTGCGAGGTGTGCTCGGCGAGGTCATGGTTCGTCGATCAGCATCGCCAATTGACGGCGTTCTCGCCGCTCGCGGATGCGGTGAACCCGATACACACGGCATGTATTGATGGACGCCGCTATATCTGTCTGCGATCCATAACGGCGGAACCTGAAAACTGATGGAGGAAATTGATGGACTTATTTAAGACCAAACCTATTGGATCGATCCTCGCCCAGGCGGAGAATGAGGGCGAAGCAACACTGAAGCGGACGCTGGGCGTAACGGCGCTGACGCTGCTTGGGGTCGGCGCCGTTATCGGTACCGGCATCTTTGTCCTGACCGGACAGGCCGCGGGCAGGCATGCCGGCCCGGCGGTCGTTGTTTCGATGATCGTTGCCGGCATTGTCAGTGCCCTGGCGGCACTTTGCTATTCAGAATTTGCCTCGACCGTTCCCGTGGCGGGTTCGGCATATACATACGGTTACGCCACGCTTGGCGAGTTCGTCGCATGGATAATCGGCTGGGACCTAATTCTGGAATACGCCTTCGGCGCCGCAACAGTGGCTGTCGGGTGGTCGGGAAATATGATCAGCCTGCTGGCAGACCTCGGGATAATTTTTCCAGTATCGTTGAGTGCCGCGCCCGGAACGCGTTTTGTTTGGCTGAACGAAGCGGCCGTCGGCCAGTTGGCGAATATGCGGATCGGCGACTCGATATTAAATCCTCCGGCCGGTTACTCGGTCCTGACCGAAGAACTTGCCAAAGGGCTTGGCCAGGCCGGCATCAATGCCCCGATCGAAACGGCCCTGTTCAATCTGCCGGCGTTTCTGATCGCGCTGGCGGTGACCGCTCTGCTTGTGAAAGGAATTCAGGAATCAGCCAATTTCAATTCTGTGGTCGTGATCATAAAAGTTGCGGTCGTGCTGCTGTTCATTGTCGCGGGTGTCGGCTATGTGAACACTCACTATATGGGCCTCGGCTGTACGCCCGGGACTGGCGATTGTCTGCAGTTCGTTCCGCCGAATACGGGTGTATTTGGCGAATATGGTTACAGCGGCATTCTGACCGGTGCGGCGGTAATATTCTTTGCATACATCGGTTTCGATGCAGTCTCTACCGCGTCGCAAGAGGCCAAAAACCCGCAGCGTGATATGCCGCGGGCGATACTTGGTTCACTCGTCATCTGCACGATACTTTATGTGCTCGTCGCCGCAATAATGGTCGGCCTTGTGCCGTACAGCCAATTGAAGGAAGAAGCGGCACCGATAGCGGCGGCGATTACAGCGGCGTCACAAATGGCGGCGCAGGATTCGTTCGTCGGTTATTTGCTGAGGTCGTTCTCGATAATAATCAAGGTCGGCGCCGTGCTCGGGCTTAGTTCGACGATGGTCGTGCAGATAATGGGCCAGCCGCGCGTATTTTATGCAATGGCAAAGGACGGCCTGCTGCCCGCCTGGGCGGCAAAGATACATCCGCGTTTCAGAACGCCCTACATAACGACGATCATCACCGGAGCGATCGTGGCGATCATGGGCGGGCTTGTACCGATCTCGCTGCTCGGCCAACTGGTCAGCATCGGGACGCTGTTCGCATTCGTTATCGTCTCGATCGGCGTGATAGTCCTGCGGCGGACGCAGCCCGACCTTCCGCGGCCGTTCAAGGTGCCATTCTCACCCGTTATACCCATACTTTCGGCCGCCGCCAGCCTTTATCTAATGTACGGCCTGCCGTTCGATACATGGGCGAGATTGATAGTGTGGATGCTGATCGGGATCGGGATCTATTTCGCGTACAGCGTAAAGCACAGCAAGCTTCGGAATTTCGTCGAGGAGTGAAAAGTGAAAGCAAGGATAAGTCCCAATGCCCGCAACCATCGTTCACGCCGGGATGGGAGTTTGCGCTTTTGTCTAGTCCTGCGGTGCGATTCCCGCCCTTAAGCTCGGAACGAAAAGGTAACCGAGAATAGAGAACGATCTCTGTTTGTCACGGATCGGCCTTTGCACAGGTCTATGTCAGCAAGGTTGGCTGAATGTCCTCTTCGGGGCCGAAACCGGTCGGCCGCCAGAGGTACCTGTCCAGGCTGCACTTTCCACGGGAATCAAATTCAACGCCCTCGGACGCGAGTATCTCCTGCTGCAGGTTGATCGGAATGGTCAACCGGCCCGTAGAACATTTTCCCTGGGCGTTGATGACCCGCTGCCACGGTACGTCGTCAGGCGAGCCATGCAGGACGTAACCAATGGTGCGTGCGGTGTAACCTTCGCCTAAAATACCGGCGATCTGGCCGTATGTCATAACGCGGCCCGGCGGTATCTGCCGGACGAGAGCATAGACGCGTTCGCGGTACTGTTTATCGGTAATGCCGTTCACTCGGTTTGGACACAACGGAAAAGCCGCGATCGGTCAGATCTCTCTTAGGAACGTTCTCGCCGGAGACCCGTCGCCGCCGCCGCCTTCGTATTTAAGCGGCAGACATATCAGTTCGTAGTCGCCGGGCTCGATCTCGCGAAGGTCCGCTCCTTCAAGGATAACGATCTCCTTTTCAAGCAATGCGATATGGACCGGGTGGCCCGGCGAACCGCTTTTCTCGATCGAGAGATAGTCAATGCCGACGAGAACGACGCCGCTGTCCGCGAGCAGTCGGGCGGTTTCGGGTATCAGATATGTAAAATCTTTCCGAAACCCGCGTTCCGGTTCGTTCCAAAATGCCGAGTTTCGGGTTTTGAAAAGAATACGTTCGACACCGGCGATATCGCCTACATGTTCGGGCGCGACCGCCATTACATCGTCGGACAATCCGACAACGCGGCACGGGCCAACGAGTTTCGCAGGGTCAAGTTCATGGACACGGCGGGCGCCGTCGATGAAATGGTTAGGTGCGTCAACATGTGTGCCCGAGTGAACGCCCATCGCGATCTGCGTAACGTTTGCCGAACTCCCGGACGCTATGGATTTTGCGGCCGAGATCGACACGGTCGGATCGCCTGCGTAGATCGGCATTGTTTCGCTCAGGCCGATGGTTATATCGTAGATCTTCATTTTACTGCCTCAAATTCGGTCTTTGTATCGCCAAGCCGCTTTGCCGGAAGCGGCTTTCCCGCCGCGACCCATCGGGGTTTTTCGTCAGTGCCGCGGTTAGTGAATTTCTGCGCATAGAAGACAGGTTTCGCCCCCGGCTTGACCGTCAGTTTATAGCTGCGGTCGCAGTATTTATCAGGTGCGTAATTCTCGCACGAGTTTGAATACGCCAGGAACATGCCCAGTTCGGTGACCGTCGTCTCCGATATCTCCAACACAGTAACGCTGCTGCCGGTATAGCCCTGATGCATGCCTCCACCGGTCTCTATCGCAAGTTCGTCACGCCCATTGCGGTTAACATCGGGTACGCGGGAAACCTCAAGGTCCCAGCCGCCTTCTTCCGAAAAATGGGCAACAACGCGTCCGTTCTCAACCACCGCGACCCCATTGTTTGCAAGGCCGTTCCCCGTCTGGCACAGCTCATAAACGATCGCACGCTGCGTTGCTCCCGGCCGTGTGAAAGAGCCATCGACGGCGCCAATGATATTCGCATTGCTGCCATCGCACGAATCTAACTCGGACCAGCGAGTTCGGGCCTTTGGCACAAGCTTTTCTTGAACTACCTTCTCATCTGCTGGGACGGGCTGATACTCGGAAACCTTGCTCAAAGGGTCGTAGAGTACCACTGGGCCCTGCGCGGATGCCGGG
>JADLDC010000324.1 GCA_020846885.1 Acidobacteriota bacterium
GACGGCTAAACTTTATCGAGGTCGACCATGTGACCGTCCTTATGGACTATGCCCACAATCCAGCCGGGGCCCGCGGCCTGACGAACTTTATATCCAAGCTGCCCTATAAATATCGAACGGCCGTCCTTAATGGGACTGGCGACCGTCGTGACGACGATATAAGAGAGCTTGCACATATTATCGCGGACAATTTTGACCGAATAGTTCTACGGCGGGGGAATTACCTTCGCGGGCGGTCGGAGGAAGATATCTTCAAGCTTCTTCAAGAGGGAATTGCACTTAGTTCGAATTCGCCGCAGGTCCGGATCATTCCCGAAAGCCGTGATGCGATCCGCCATGCCGTGAAGAACGCCCGTAAAGGAGAACTGGTCGTAACGCTTGCGGACCGCGTGCCTGATGATATCCGTTATGTTCAGGAGATACGTGATGAACTGCTCGAAGCGGCACAGGCCGCCGAAGCGTAGCGGGTTGAAGAAATAATTGGCGGCGCGAAAAAGCCCCATGGGATAGTTCAAGTCCATCGAGCGTTCCTACATAGTCCTAATTGCGTATAGTTTAAACATCACCACAAGATGTTGTCAAGCAAAATGTTTTGCCGACACGTGGGGCTTATCCAAAGCGATCTTCGTGTGCTTTTGACCTTTCGTGCCGGCAAAAGCAGGATCTGGACCACGAAATAGACGAAACAAGACCGAAGATCTGCGAAACGAGAAAGAGACGAGATCGGCAAAAACGGCTTATAAATTCTCGGCTGCAGGCTATTAGTGATTAAAATGGCGGACACCGGTGAAAGCCATCACGATGCCATGCTCATCGGCGGCCTCGATCGATTCGGCGTCCTTTATCGAGCCGCCTGGTTGGATAATTGCTGCAATACCTAGCTTTGCGGCCTCATCGACATTGTCACGGAACGGGAAGAACGCATCTGAGGCAAGAGCCGCCCCCGTTGTCTGGAGGCCAAATCGCTCTGCGCGCATGGCCGCAATTCGGATCGAGTCAACCCGGTTCATCTGCCCGGAACCCACGCCGATCGTTTGATGCTCATTAGAGATTACGATCGCATTTGACTTGACGTGTTTGCATACCGTCCAGGCGAGAATCATGGCTTCAATATCGGCTTCACCTGGCTGTTTTTTGGTCATGATCTTCAGGTCCGCCGCAGCCAATGTGTGAACATCCTTTGTCTGGACGAGCATGCCGCCTGAGATCTGTTTGAACTGTACCGGCGAACTCGCCATTTTTGGCTTTATTGTCAGTATTCTTAGATTCTTTTTGGCCCGGAAGATCTCGAGGGCATCGTCATCAAAATCCGGGGCGATGACAACCTCGGTAAACACCTCATTGACAGATGAAGCGGCGACGGCATCGACCTTTCTGTTAAATGCAACTATGCCGCCAAAAGCGGAGACCGGATCGGTCGAAAGCGCCCGGCGGTATGCTTCTTCATTCGATCCGCCCACGCCGACGCCGGATGGATTCGTGTGTTTGATTATCGCCACGGCCCGTTCCGCCAGATCGCCGATGAGATCCCATGCGGCCTCGGCGTCAACATAGTTATTGAAAGACATTTCCTTGCCGTGAAGCTGCTCTGCCCCCGCGAGGCCTCCGGTTTCTCCGGTTTGATATAGCGCCGCCAACTGATGCGGGTTCTCGCCGTATCGCAGATCGGTTATCTTGGCCAGCGAGAGATCAATTCGCTCCGGCATGGTTTCTTCATTTTCAGCGGGTTCGGAGTCGAAGGCATTCGATTCGATAAAGACCAGGCCGTCGAGAGGATTTAACGGTTCCAGGACCGCCAGATCGTCGTCTGACAACTGTTTCGCGAGATATGACGAGATAGCAAGGTCGTAGCTCGCCGTTCGTGTGTAAGCGAGAACAGCAAGCCGCCGCCGGGTCCTGAGTGACAGGCAGCCGCCGGCGCCATTCATCTCATCGAGAATTTCCTGGTACAGCCGCGGATCGGTGGCCACGGCAACATCGCGCCAGTTCTTCGACGCCGAGCGGATCATTGCCGGGCCGCCGATGTCGATATTCTCGACCGCCTCCTCCAATGAAACGCCTTCCTTTGCAACCGTCTGTTCAAACGGATATAGATTGACAACAACCAGATCGATCGGTTCGATCGCATGCTGCTCCATGGCGGCGACGTGCGCGGGATCATCGCGAAGAGCCAGAAATGCGCCGTGGACCTTTGGATGGAGCGTCTTGACGCGGCCATCCATCATTTCCGGAAAGCCGGTCACATCTGAAACATCGGTGACGTTCAGGCCCGCTTCGCGCAAGCTTTTGGCGGTGCCGCCAGTCGAGATAATGTCAACACCCAAGGCCGTAAGGCCCTTGGCAAAGTCAGCCAGGCCGTTTTTGTCGGATACGCTTATCAGAGCCCTTTTGATCTTTCGTAGATCATTCATAAGAAATGAAAATGCGGCCCTTTCGGCCCGCGTATCAAGCTAACCTAAAACTGTCGAAACGCCGCATCGCATCCGCCGCGAATGCAAGGATCGATGTCATCAGTTTCCAAAGACACCGAAGTTCAGCCAAAGTAGCGGCCCAGGAACAGCAGCCCGAGCAGCAGGATCAGAGCGTAGATAATGATTTTGATAACGCTCATAAAAGCCTCTATCCTTTGAAGATGCCCACTGGGGGCTAAAAGGTGTACCGAGAATCAACAGTTTAGTTCTGAGGCATTTTCGATGTCAACGATGGGAAAGGCGATTTTTATTCTGCTACTGGCCGTTTCGATCCATTTTGAGGCCAGGGCCCAGGAAGTTTATTTCGAAGGCAGCATCACCTTCGATCCGGGCCGTCAGGCCGCAGCCGTCTCCGGAAAATGGGCGTCGCCCGTTGATTCCCGTCGAGGGCTGTCGTTCTTGAACTCGGCTGTCGGTGCACCCAACCTTGGGCGGCGGATCTCTGAAGTGAAGATGAGCGATGCGGCTGGAGAGCCCGTTGCCTTCAAGGCATTCAATGCGGCCGAATATGTCGCGGAGAGGGAATTTTCGGCATTCAGCTATTTGGTCGATCTGCGAACGCAGGCCGACAACCGATCGGCCGCGCATGCTTCGTGGATCGGAGCGGAAACGGGCCTTATCTTTCTCGATGATGTTCTGCCGCTCGTGCCGGACGGCGGGAAAACCGGCGCCCGGATCCTGATCACGGTGTCCGGCGATTGGAAACTGGCCGGCGCGCAAACTTCGCGGCCGGATCGTGTGTACGAATTTGCGAACGTCGGGCGTTCGGTGTTCGTCATCGGCAAAGAATTGAGGCAGATCGAGGGCCAACGCGGGAACGCGGCTTTGACCTTGATAGTTGGCGGGCAGTGGCTGTTCACGGATACCGAAGCCAGTGGGATGACGGCCGAAATATATGACGAGTATAAAAAGATCTTTGGTGGTGCTCCGACAGATCATGCTTATATCGTTCTGCTCCCGATGCCGCAGGCTGGTGTGAGCAAAGGCGTGTGGGAGGCCGAAACGCGTGGGCCCACAGTTGTTGTAAGCTCATCGGATATGCCTTTCAAGACGCAATCGCTTCAGCGGCTGCATGAACAGCTTAGGCACGAGATCTTTCATCTTTGGCTGCCGAATGGCGTAAATTTGACGGGGCCGTACGATTGGTTTTATGAAGGATTCGCCCTTTACGAGTCGTTGAAGACAGGTGTCGCGCTGAATCGGATCCGGTTTGACGATATGCTTGACACGCTTTCGCGGGCGCACGGCCTCGATGCCGCGATAGCTCCGCGCAGATCGTTGCTGGAGGCGTCGCGAGATCGTTGGAACGGCGCGGACACGCAGCTTTATGCACGTGGGATGGTCGCGGCGTTCCTGACGGATGTGGTTCTGCTGGAGCGGTCGAAGGGGAAGGATTCTATAGAGGCAATTCTCTCAAAATTGTTTGCAGCCCACAGGCCGCCGGCAAGGCCTATTGAAGGAAATGCGGCCGTCCTGGAATTGTTTGGGACGGCACCGGAACTTGGCGAAATAGCCGCAAACCACATTCGCGGGGCAAAGCCGATCGCCTGGGACGGCATCATAGGACTTGCGGGACTTGAAGAGGCCTCCGGCGTTCCGCTGCGTGTTAAACCCAAAATCTCAGGTAGGCAAAAGGCGATCCTGAACAAACTCGGCTATAATAATTGGCGGAACCTCACCAGATGATGATCATGCGTATCAGACAATTTACTGCGTTGTTCGCGCTTGCGGCCCTATTGGTTTTCCAGACAGGCTGCGGCCTGCTTGACAGCGCGCTGGGCGGCGTTTCCAGCGCTATCGGGCTGACAGATTCGGCAACGGTTATCTCCAAAACGGCCCAGATCCGTACATCTTACGCGGTCGTGGCGGCCGATCTGCTTGAGGTTAAACGCGGCGACAAACTGGACAAGCTGGACGAGGTAACCTTTGAAAAGGTCCTGTGGTACCGCGTTCGGGCCCATGACGATGTTGGGACCGAAGGATGGATCGAGGCCCAGCATGTCATTACGGATACAGTACTTGAGAAGTCAAAGAAGCTTGCTGAGGAGTTTGCGAACCAATCGCCGCAGGCCGCGGGCCAACTGCGGGCGGCCTCGAATCTCAGACTTGTCCCGGATATGGCGCCGGAGAACATCCTGTATAAACTTGCCAGCGGATCGGCCTTTGAAATAATGACGTGGAAGTTCGTTCCGAAGCAGGAGTCCCCGGAAGTTGACGACGCATCCAAGACTGACCAGAAGGCAGGCAAAAAGACGCGGAACGAAGAGATAGAGGCCGCAAAAGAGGCGAACGAGCCTGAAAAGATAGAAGATAAATACGATATTTGGTATCAGGTGAAGCTCGATCCATCGATCTCGCCCGCACCGGCGGGATGGCTTTTTGGCCGCCAGGTCGAGCTTCAGGTGCCCAGTGACATTGCATTCTTTCAGGCGAACAATCGTAAATTTGTTACCTGGCAGCGGCTCGATTCGGATACCGGTGATAGGGTCGGCCTGCGTGAGAAAGTGGGTTCGCCGGGAAATTGGGTGATCCTCACGCGGACGAACCAGGTCAAGGCCATTGACGGCGTCGAACCTGATTTTGACGGGATACTTATCCTCGCGTTCGACAAATACGATCAAAATTTTTATACCGTCTGGCGCTCGTCGGGCGATGTTTGGGGATCGCTTCCGCTGAAGGTCGAGGGACAGGGCGACAACAAAACGTTTACGCTTCAGCTTCGGCATCCCGAAGGCCGGATGGACGAAAAGCGGTTCAATGTGTTCCGCGACAAGAACCGAATAAAGTTAACGCCCCCGGAAGATATTGCACAGTACATGCAGAAATCGAAATGACGAATGAAAATGGCACGGCCGAACCGTTTGGCGAGCCGGTCGAACTGGAGATAACCGACTCGATCGACCTGCATGCGTTCCGGCCAAAGGAAGTGAAGTCGGTACTCATTGCATATCTAGCGGAAGCGAGGAAGAAAGGGTTTCGCTTTGTTCGGATAATCCACGGAAAGGGAATAGGCGTTCAGCGAGAGATAGTGCGCGGTGTGTTGGCGGAAACCGAGTTTGTCAAAGGATCTCGGTCAGGGGACGAATTTTCCGGCGGATGGGGAGCGACGATCGCCGAATTCAAATGAGCATTTATTCGTCCAATACATCGGCCCAGACCTCATCTGACTGATGAGGTACGGCCTCGAATTTTTCTATCATTTCGTTCTGCTGTTCAATGCGGGTGCGGGCTGAGGCTAGCCGTGCGGAAAGTTCGCTGCAGCGGTGCTCAAGCTGCACGATACGTTTGCGGCGTTCACGATCGATCCGGTCAAGGTAGAACATGTATGTCAATTGCAGTCCGGCAACGCCGACAAGCGAAAGACATAGACCGATCAGAACGTAATCCAGCATACCAATAGAAAAACGCGTCCAGGTATTTCCTAATTATACTCTTGACCCTGGGCCGAGGAAAAGTGAGAATCTAAAAACAATGTCTGTGCCGCAAATGCCTGGCGAACAAGATTGAAAGTTCGCGGCGATTGACACTTTCATAATCGAAAATGATCGAAATTCCAGAGAACCTTACACTCCGCTATACACTTATGTGCGACGACGTTCGCATTGAGATGGGCAATAAGATATCGCTGATGGGTATCTTTCAAAACATCATGGTCGAGAAATTGCCCGTGTCGCTGATCAAGTTTGCCGTGATAAATCATTGGATGGGCGAAGGCACGCATGAGACCGAGGTACGCATCCTCTCGCCGGACAAGATCGATCTGGTCGTCTCATCGCAGGCGACGCCTATAGCACTGACGCCGGGCGGGTTTACCGATAATGTCAGCTTTTTTGTGAACGTGGTATTTCCGACCGCCGGGACCTATTGGGTACAGACGCTTGCGGATGCGGTCGTGCTTGAAGAATTTCCGCTGATAGTCGCCGATGCGAACGATGTACAGGCGATGCAGCAGGCGGACGAGATCTCGGAGACCATAAACTAACCCCTACCGGACAGTTTCAATTATCTGCACCCGATAGATCGAGCGAAACGGCAACCTGATAAACCGCCGGGTTTTCGACGGTAACCTCGGTCGTTCCGCTGACCCCTTTGTATTTTGCGGTTATCCGGTATTTTGCTCCGCTTGGAGGCTGCCGGAATATGAATTCGCCGCTCGTGCTTGTGTTGGTCGAGGCGACCTCCTTGGCGGAACCATCCGCGTTCACGCGCTCAAGCCGAACTTTGGCGTCCGCAACGCTGGTCCCTTCCTTAAAAAATACGCTGCCTCGAATAATGACCAGCGTGCCCTGGTCAACGCGAAGGAAAAGTTTATCGCCCAGGTCGCGTATCTTGTCCTTTTTGATCTCAAAGCCGAACATTGAGCCCGACGCATAGCCATCCGCTTCGACACGAAGGCCGTAGAAGCCCGGCGAGATCCCGCGCATCTCAAAACTCCCGTCAGAGGCGGTCTTGACCGTTTTAATATGCTCCGACCCTTTGGTAAGCGAGACCGACGCATTTGCGATGCCGCCGCCGCTGTTGGCCCGAACACGGCCCTTGATACCGCCGGTCTGAGCAAAGACAGACCCTGCGGCCAGGAAAAAGAGGGCCGCGGTCGTTAATCGAAATGAGATCGATCGTAAATTCATCACGCAGTGGTCGAACCCGCCGCTTTACCGAAATCGCGGGCTACATCATTGATGATGTCATCGAGTGTTCGGGTTGGCTTGTAGCCGATCAGGTTTCGCGCTTTTTCGAGGCTTGGAACCCGGCGGCGCATATCTTCGAAGCCTTCGCCGTAGGCTTCGGAATACGGTATGTAGCGGATAGTGCTGCTGCTTCCTGTCAAGGCTATCGCACGCTCGGCAAGTTCAGTGATCGTAACTTCTTCATCGTTCCCGAGGTTTATCACCTGTCCAAGGCAATGGTTCGCGTCAAGGAGTTTACACAATCCTTCGACAACGTCCGCAACGTGGCCAAAGCATCTTGATTGAGTGCCGTCGCCGTGGACCTCGATCGGTTCGTTCTTTATGGCCGCTTGAACAAATCGCGGGACCACCATGCCGTATTGCCCCGTCTGCCGCGGCCCGACGGTGTTAAAGAGGCGCACCACCGCGACGGGCAGCCGCGTTTCTTTCCAATGGGCAAGGGCGAGAAATTCGTCCAGTGTTTTCGCGCAGGCGTATGCCCAGCGGTGCTTGTCGGTCGCACCGGTCAGAAGGTCGTCGTCCTCTTTGAACGGGACGCTTGCACCTTTGCCGTAAACCTCTGACGTGCTTGGAATTAGGACCCGTTTGCGATAACGCGAACAGAATTTAAGGATCGCGTCGGTCCCGTGAAAGATCGTTTCAATCGTTTTTACGGGCTGTTCCATGATGAGCCGAACGCCGACGGCGCTTGCCATGTGATACACATGGTCCGCCTCGCGGACAAGTTCTTCAAGAAGCTGCTCGTTTCGGACAGTGTCGATGATAAGGCGGAAATTTCCGGTGCCTTCGAGATGTTCGACGTTCGAATATTTGCCGGTGGAAAGGTCGTCGATGACCGTGATCTCATGGCCGTCGGCGATCAATCTATCGGCGAGATGGCTGCCGACGAATCCCGCACCGCCGGTGATAAGTATTTTCATAATGGATCTTCAAGCAGGGAAATAGGCTAACAAGCCCTGCCCGGTATTTCAAAGACGTGCGGCAAAGTAATCGACCGTCTTCTTAAGGCCTTCGTCGAGCGGAACGCGCGGGTTCCAGTTGAGTAGCCGCTGGGCCCGGCCAATATCGGGACGGCGCTGCTTCGGGTCGTCGGCCGGAAGCGGAAGATAGCGGACGCTTATCTCTTTGCCGCTTGTTCTGCCGACCGCCTCGGCCAGTTCGTTCATTGTAAATTCCGCCGGATTACCGATGTTTACCGGCTGATGAATATCGTCAGCCTCGGCGTTCATCAATTTGATCAGGCCATCGACCAGATCGCTGACGTAGCAGAACGAACGCGTTTGTGTGCCGTCGCCGTAGATGGTCAACTCTTCGCCCCTCAGCGCCTGGACAACAAAATTCGAAACGACGCGGCCGTCGTTCTCGAGCATCCGTTCGCCGTAAGTGTTAAAGATGCGCACAATGCGCGTATCGACGCCGTTCTGGCGATGATAGTCCATCATCAGCGTTTCGGCGACTCGTTTGCCTTCGTCATAACAGCTTCGCAGGCCGATGGGGTTTACATTGCCAAAATAATCTTCGGTCTGCGGATGAATGAGCGGATCGCCATAAACCTCGCTTGTCGAGGCTTGCAGAATGCGGGCCTTTACACGCTTTGCCATGCCAAGCATGTTGATCATGCCCATTACACTGGTCTTCACGGTCTTGACCGGGTTGTACTGGTAATGGACCGGAGACGCCGGACACGCGAGGTTGTATATTTGGTCCACCTCAAGCAGGATCGGCTCGATGACGTCGTGACGGATAAGTTCGAACCGTTTGTCATCCATCAGACGCGAGATGTTCTCCTTTCGCCCGGTGAAAAAATTGTCCAGGCACACAACCTCGCCGCCTTCGGCCAGCAGCCGCTCACATAAATGCGAGCCGATGAATCCGGCACCGCCGGTTACAAGTATGCGCATGTTTTCAGTTGGTCCGACTTTGGCAGCGACCTGCCGGAAACGCAATATTATCCATTAAATCTGGGCCGTTTTCAATATCGATAAAAACGTTATGGCTGATCAGTAGTATCATCCAAATCTTGCCGTGTATTAGTTTGCGGAGGCCCGAGCGTTAGCAAGGGCTTAATGTGGATGTTGAATATTAAGCCCTTGCCAACGCGCGGGCTTCTGCATTGACCGAGTACCACAGAATTAGGGCAACATCGGCCGATCAGAAATTCAGGTGCGGATTTGTCAAAATGGCGAATGAATGCAACAATTTCGGTTTCCGTGATCTGCGTTTTACATCCGACGAACGATCGCACCGATAAATGAAGAAACTTGTTTTCTTACAAGTGTTTATTTTTACTGCATATCTGTGCATCGTGGCTCAGGAGCAGGGTGCGCGGACAATACAGATACCATCCGAAAAGCGATCACCGATCACGATCCCGAAATTCGACACTCCTCCTGTGATAGACGGGAAGATCGATGACGCGATATGGCAGAACGCCGCGGTTTTTAAGGATTTTGTCCAGATCCAACCTGGCGACAACATTGCGCCTTCGCGTGAAACGATCGCGTATGTCGGGTACGACGAAAATAGTCTTTTCATTGCCTGGCACGCGTTCGACGATCCGAGTTTGGTGCGGGCGAGTGTAGCAAAGCGCGACGAAGTGTCTTCGGATGCTAACGTAAGCGTAACGCTCGATACTTTCAACGACCAGCGGCGGGCCTATCAGCTTTACTTTAACCCGCTTGGAATTCAGGCGGACGGGATCGAAGGCGGCAGCGGCGGCGGATTCGGAGGTCCTGACTACAGTGTCGATATCGTCATGGAGTCAAAGGGTGTTTTACTCGACGATGGTTATTCGGTCGAGGTGCGGATACCGTTCAAATCGCTTCGTTACGCGGCCGGAAAAGGAAAATTTTGGGGCTTTAATCTGAGTCGCCGAATGCCGCGATTGAATGATGAGAACAACTCATGGATGCCGATACAGCGGAGCATTTCGACGCTTAGTCAAATAGGGAAGATCACCGGGCTAAACGATATCAAGACCGAACGGGCGCTTGAGATCGTGCCGAGCGTCACGGTGAGCGAAACTGGCGAACGGATAGAGGATCTGTCGCACCCTTTGGGTTCGAGGCTCCAGAGCGGGCCGATAAAAGCAGATGTCGGCGTTTCGATCAAATATCAGATCACGCCAAATGTTACGCTCGATGCAGCGGTGAATCCTGATTTTGCGGAGGTCGAGGCGGATGCGCCTGTCGTTCGGGCGAACGAGCGTTTCCCGATCTTTTTTCCAGAAAAACGTCCCTTTTTTCTCGAAGGCATCGATTATTTCCAAACGCCTTTGCAGGTCGTGAACACCCGAAATATTGCCGACCCGGACGTAGCATTCAAACTAACGGGCAAGACGGGCCGCAACACGTTCGGCGTGCTCACTGCGGTTGACCGCTTTCCGAATACCGATACAAAAGCTTACGTTGGCGTGTTGCGGCTGAAACGTGATTTCGGTGTTCAGTCGAACATCGGGATGATCGCGACGACCTATCATTTTGGCGCCCGGCGTCACAATAATTTGGCGGGAGCCGACGGCAAGTTTCAGTTAGACCCGCAGACATTTATCGACTTTCAGGTTGTCGGGACAAATTCGAACCGAAATTTTTATAACCCCGACATCGACGCATCTGAATATCGTTCAGGCACGGGCGTCGCGTATCAGTCGAATTACGATTATACAGGCCGCAATTTTGGCTATCGCGCTGGTGTAAGCGGCCGAAGCCGCGATTATCGGGCGGATGTTGGTTTTACGCGGCGGACGAACACGCACGGTGCAAACGGCTCGGTGAGACTCGGCATTGAGCCGGATCCTGAACGCGTTCTGATCGGTTTCTCGACCCGCTCGTCCGTCAGTTTTGCGATGGATGAAAGCGGCAGAATGCAGCAGCTTCGATCGAGTTTTGACACCGACTGGAATTTTCAAGATCAATTCAGCATTCGCACCGAGACCGATTACGAATTTGCGAGGATCTATGAGGACGAGTTTGGCGCGCGGCGAAACGCAAATCAGCAAGGGATCTTTTTCGGCGAGAATTATCGCAAGGCCGGGCAGTTTACGATGGACGGCGGCATCGAAAAAGAATTCGGAAAGCGGGTTGAGATCGAGTTCGACTTTGGCATAACGACAAACGATTTTGATTTTGACTTTGGCGCAAGCGAACGATTTCCGCGCGTGTCGCCGGCGGCATTGCTTGGGAGTTCGAAGCTGGACCCGGGTAGAGGTTTCAGTTTCAACTACGAGATCGAACTCGGCCTTCAACCGACCGACCCGTGGAGCCTTGAACTTAGCTACGAACGCGAAAAACTCACGCGAAACGATACCAAATTGGTCGCGTTCGACTCGAATATTTACTCGCTTCGCTCAACCTATCAATTCACGAGATTTACGTTCGCACGCGTGAGGATGGATTACGAAACGATCGACGGCACCTTCAATTCGCAGCTGCTTTTTGGCTGGAGCCCGAATCCGGGAACGGCGTTCTATGTCGGCTACAACGACAACTCGAACTACCGTGCATTTAACGAATACCGCAACCGTTTCGATGAAGGCTTTCGCCGCGACGGACAACGGTTCTTTATCCGAATGTCTTACCTTTTTAGAAAGAGTCTCTAGGCCGCGAGGCATAAACCTGGATCATGCATTTAGAGATCCCCGCTGAAAAATCCGGGTTTATGTGTTTCTTTTGTTCCTTCGTGTTCATCTTGTTCCGTGGTCTTCTTTTTGAACCACGGAACAAGATGAACAGGACGGAACAAGACGATTCTGATCGTTGTCAATTAGGGTTCGGTTAGACTCTGAATGCGTGATCTGGGATCAATGCTTACCGAGAACTTTCTGTCGCCAGCTTCGCGGGGGTTGCGAATCATTTTCCCGCCATACCCCAGGTTCCGCTACGCTCCACCTGGGGCTACATTCATTTTGCTGCTCCGCAGCTAAGGCAACTGTGACACAGCGTCTAAACGACGCGGCAATTCGATAACAAGTTCTTCAAAGAACTCTCTGAGGCTTGCCTCGGCAAATCCATTTCAACAAAGATCAAGTATTAGAGAGCATTGAGCCGATCCCTTCGACCCGCCAGATCACTTTTCAGCAAACCAAATTTGTTATTTCCTTTTCTGTGTTGATGAATTTGACGCAGGCGGAGCCTTAAGGTTCGTTTCAAATAGCTTGAATATCCGTTTGTATTCATCAGCCCAACTGGTCGGCTGCTCGAATCCATGGTCTTCGACCGGATATGGGGCCAGTTCCCAATTTTCTTTTCTCAGTTCGATCAATCTTTGCGCAAGCCGCACGCTGTCCTGGAAATGAACGTTTACGTCCACCATTCCATGACAGATCAAAAGTGCGCCTTTGAGGCCGGCGGCATAATAGATCGGCGAGCTTTTGCGATAAGCTTCCTGATCGCTCTGCGGCAGATTTAGGATGTTTGATGTGTAGCCGTTGTTGTAATGAGCCCAATCGGTCACGGGCCGAAGCGCCGCTCCGGCCGCGAAAACATCGGGCGTTGTGAACATTGCCATCAGTGTGATAAATCCGCCATACGAACCGCCATAAACGCCGATCCGTTTTGCATCAACGCCGTGTTCATTGACCAGATACGCCGCCGCGTCAACATTGTCTGTCAGGTCCTTGCCGCCCATAAAGCGGTAAATGCCGGTTCGCCAGTCGCGTCCGTATCCGGCCGAACCTCGATAATCGATGTCCAAAACGGCATAGCCTTTTTCCATCAGAAGATGATGGAACATGTATTCGCGGTAATAGCTGCTCCACCAATTATGGACGTTCTGAAGATAACCGGCACCGTGAACGAACACCACCGCCGGGCCGCCCTTTTTGAAATTGGCGGGTTTGTAAAGCCGCCCGTAAACGGTCGCTCCGTCGCGGGCCTTGATCGAAACGATCGGCGGAACGATCCATTTATACGATTTCCATTCATCGGTTGGCGAATCGGTGACCTGCCTGATCTCGGCTTCGCTTACACCGGTCTTATTCGGAGCGATGTATAGCTCCGGCGGCTTGTTGGCGAACGACCGGACAATGGCGAGCGTCGATTGGTCGGGAGAAATTGTCGCCTGGTTGTTGCCGGGCATCGATGTCAGGCGTGTTCGAGTGCCGCCGTCGATCGGCATTGAATAAAGATTTCGTTCGAAGAAACTGCCTTCGCTTGATGTGAAATAAAACCTGGTCTTATCTTGCGACAAACGAACATCCGAAACCTCGAACGCTCCCGATGTCAATTGGACCGGTGTTCCGCCGTCGATCGATACAGTATAAAGATGTGAGAACCCGTCGCGTTCCGATTGGAAATACACACGCTTATTGTCAGGCAGCCAGGCGAGCGTAAAGCCGCCGGGGCCGCCGATCCACGCGTCGTCGTGCATGTCGGCAAGCACCTTTGTCTTTCCCGTCGCCGGATCGAGATGCATTATCCATCGGTCCTTGTTATCGACGGATCGCCCTTGCATAACCGCGTTCTTTCCGTCGTCCGACCAAACGGGAGCTGACAACTGAACACCACGGTCACGCGGCGCCTGCGCTCGTCCGGTTCCCTGGCCCTGACGCGCGGGAGCGGCTTCACCGGTTGTGTTTGCTTCAGTATTCGACGGAGCGGCCGCTAAGCGTTGGCCGTGATCGACCCATTTCGATTCACCGGTCTCGACATTGATGATCGCAATGCGATTGCTGCCCTGAGCGTCGCCAACCTTGGTCCTGCCCGGAATGTCCTCGGTATAGCCGGATTCGGTGACGTAGTTCGGCACGATCGTATTTTTTGCTCCGGCCGCACTCTGATTGACCATCACGATCACTGATTTGCCGTCAGGCGAGAGCGACATGTTTCCGGCATTTTGTCCCGCGGTAAGCTGAAACGGTTTTCGTCGTCCCTTGTCCCGTTCTTCGCGTTTCTTGGTATCCGATTCGCGTTTTTCGACCCGTTCGCGGACCACATCAAGCAGCGCAATTTCTTCCTTTTTCAAGGCTTCCTGGCTGTCGGTTCCGCGTCGGGTTGTGTCCTGGCCGCCGCCAAGTGCTCCGCCGCCGCCGCCAAAAGCTCCGCCGCCCGGTCCGCCCGCTGCCGGTCCGCCGGTGCCGCCTGCGGCCCGGATCTCGGTCAATTGCTCGAGCATTCCCGTGTCGAGCGAAACGGAATAAAGATTGTTCTGCCTCGTGAACGAGATATGCCGCTGATCGCCGATGAATCGCGGATTTCCTTCAACATCGGCGGTTTTGGTCAATTGCCGCCGTTCGCCGGTTTGGTTGTTGTATAGGAAAATATCGCCGCCATCGGTATAAACAACCGACTTCTTATCGTCCGAAGTGTCGCCTCCCGCCGGCGGAGTTTGTTTCGCTTCTTCTTCTGAAAGTTTGCGTAAGCCGCTGCCGTCAGCGTTGACGACATAGACCGACATTTCGCCGTTTCGCGGTTCGTCGGCTCGTTTCCAGTTGAAGTAGATCTTCTTGCTGTCCGGCGACCACCGAACACCTGTCGGCTCATAACCGACCAGCGCCGGGCCGCGCATGATGTTGTCGATCGTTAGATCAAACTTCGCGGCAGGTGCCGCCTGCTGGGCCGATAACGCGATCGGGTCAAGACAAAAAGCGGCTATAAAAATGAACGATAGGATCGATCTCATTGGTTTCATTTTTTGGTTTTAAGTTTTTAGCGGTCTTTGGTAGAACGATATCAGTATAATCGTGTATCACCTTTCGTCATAACACAAACGTCCCGAAGCGGTCGGGCGGCGGTACTCTATCTTTACGATCTTCGATAAGAACGCTTCGGCTTACGGAGCGAGAATCGCTATGGCAATTCCAGCGCGGCTGCACGGCGCTTTTCTTTGTCTTCAGCTGCTAGGCTGTTGTCGTAACTGTACAGTGCGCTTTCCCAGGTCCCGTACATAGCGTTCGGCAGCACGATGTACCGGCCGCCAAACAACGCACGGGCCTTGTTCACCTCGGCAAAACGATCTTCCACGGTCCTTTTCTCAAACACGTCGGCAAGATCATCAAGGTTATCGCCGATAAACATCACGATCCGGTATTTCTCCAAAATGAATTCGCGTCGAGGCTCTTTGGTAGAGATCGACCTGCCGTTTGCGTCGCGTTGGCGGAGCAGCACATTCTCAGCGGAAATATCCGCGAATTTCGCAAGGACAAGATTCTCGATGGTTTCAGGTTTCTGCACCTCATCGCGGTTGGAAACAAAGAAAACCTTAACGCCTTTCGATACCGCGTAATTCACAAAATCGACGGCCCCGGGTATCGGTTTGGCTTTTTTCAGCCTGCCCCAGGCGTACCAGTCATCGTTGTTGAACGGACGGTGGTTGATGATCCCGAAAGCTTGGGCCGGCGAATTATCGAGCATCGTTTCATCGATATCGACCATTATCGCCCGCGGCTTTTTGCGTTCGGCCTTTGGAAGCTTTTTGATGTTTTTCTTGTCCAGATCGGCATCGAGCCGAAGCTGAGCAATGTTAAATGCCTGATACGCGAGGGCACGGTATTCGCCCGCCTTCTGCATCCACAGCGTGGCCCCGATCTGGTAATCGTTGTTTACGTCGGGGAGAACACGCTCGGCGGAAGACCGTGCCGCGAACCAGGTCGCCGTCATCGCCGCGAACATCACCACTGAAACGTATAGATAGTTTCGAAACCGCATAAGATCTGTTTTGGATGAGGACTAGACAGACCTCATAATAACGCTATGATGCCGGAGCCAAAAGAACCGAACGAAGAGAATTGTAAAACTATTGAGGCGGAACAGGAAGAGCCAGAAAACGAAGGCGGGTATTATTACGACGATGCCCACGGTTATGAACAATATTCGCCGGAGGACGAGGACGATGACGAGGCTTGACCTAGTCAGATCCGGAGATCTCAAACCTGCATTTTGGAAACGGCTTACGTTCGCAGATCTCGGTCACGGGCTCGCCGACGATCTCCTGGACCAGTGATTCCGCGACCTTGCATACCTCAGGGTGTTCCGATACGGCATCGGCGAAAGGGCATCCGTTACTTTTTATAACCACCTTTCCGTTCGTTTCGACCGCGACCGCGGCACCGCCGAGTTCCTTTAATGCCGTGA
>JADLDC010000325.1 GCA_020846885.1 Acidobacteriota bacterium
ATGACGCTCCTATGGAGCTAAAGCCGGAAGATTCTACTTTTGAGTCGGCCTCAAGAGGCATTGAAGTTTTCGCGGCTATGCCGCCGCCCGGCTGACCGAAACGGCGGCGTAGCCGCGATTAAAGGTGTGAAACGACCGGAAAAGCGGAGCCTTTCCGCAAATAGAGCGGCGTAGCCGCGGTTTTAAGTAAAGGAAATCCCCGTTAAAATATTGAATCGAATCGCCCGATCGATCCGAATCGATTCGTTACGTCACCCACGCCATGATCGGCGCGGTTATGCTAAAACGGACACATGCGCCTAATTTTTCTACTACTGTTATGCTTTTTGCTCGCCGCTGAAACAGACGCACAGTCGGTTTCCGGGACGGTTTTGAATGGACGCGGGGCGGCGATAGTAAATGCCGAAGTGAATATCCTAAAAGGGCGACAGGTAGAATCAGTAACAACAACAGATTCCGACGGGAACTTTTCGCTGCCTTTGAATGGCAAGGAAAATCGACTTTTGCTTGTGACCGCAGACGGTTTTGCAAGTTTTTCGCAGATCGTTAACGAGCGAACGATCTCTCCTCTGAATATCGTACTTCAACCGTTTCTGACGACGGATGTCACCGTTTCTATCACCCGCGGCGAGACGCGCGTAAGCGAAACTCCGGCGAGTGTGGTTGTCCTGACGCGCGATGATCTCGAATCGACGGCCGCACAATCTATCGACGACAGCCTGCGGCAGGTCGCGGGATTTACGCTGTTTCGGCGGAGCGGGAGCCGGACGACGAATCCGACGGCGCAAGGGGCAAATCTTCGCGGCGTTTCGGGCAGCGGGGCCTCGCGGGCGGCGGTTTTGTTTGACGGGCTTTCGCTGAACGACGCATTTGGCGGATGGACGTATTGGTCGCGCGTGCCGATGATCGCGGTCGAACAGGCCGAGGTCCTTCGCGGCGGTGCGAGTTCGCTGTACGGCAGCGGCGGTTTGAGCGGAGCGGTAAATATTGTGCCGCAACGGCCGGGCGATGACGGGCCGATATTGAATCTGCGTGCGTCGACGGGCACTCAAAACACGTATGACGGCAGCGTTTATACGGCCTACGCGAAGCGCGGTTGGGCCGTTGACCTCGCCGCCGAGACGTTTCAAACGGGCGGCTATATTCCGGTAGCTAAGAACGAACGCGGTATTGCCGACACGCGTGCTAATAGCAGGCACAACAACGGGACCTTTGGTATCGAACGGAAATTTTCAACGCAGAGACGCGGAGACGCGGAGAAGAATTTGAACGGGCGTGTTTTTGTTCGAGGCAATATCTTTGATGAACGCCGCGATAATGGGACTTCTCTGACCTACAACAAGACCTACTTTCGCCAGGCCGCTGGCGGAGCGGATGTCTCTCATCAAAGAACGGGCGAGTTTCGATTCCGAGCGTTTATCGAATCGCAGGTTTACGACCAGACATTCTCCGCGGTTGCCGCAGACCGAAATTCCGAAACGCTTTCGCGGCTCCAGCGTGTTCCGTCGCAGGCCGCCGGCGCGAGTCTTTTTTGGACAAAGCTCGTCAATTCGCACACGCTTTCAGCATCGTTTGAAACGCGCGAGGTTCGCGGATTCAGCGACGAGGTTGGTTATTTCGGCGGCCGCGCAACTTCGGTTTCCGGTTCGGGCGGAAGCGAGAGGACGAATGCGTTTTTCGTGCAGGACGCATGGGCGGTTACGACGAAATTGAGCCTGAATCTTGGTGCGAGGATCGACGTTTGGAAAAACGTTGATGCGCATTCGAAAACGCGTTCGCTTACGACCGGGGCATCGTCAGATACTTTATTTCCCGACCGGAGCGAGGCCGCATTCAGCCCGCGTGTCGCGGCGATCTATCAGATAAACCAAAATACTTCGGTTTACGGGGCCTTCACACGCTCGTTCCGCGCGCCGACATTGAATGAGCTTTATCGCGGATTCCGCGTCGGCAATATTGTCACGCAGCCGAACGAAAACCTTCGGGCTGAGAACGCAAACACATTCGAAGGCGGAGTTAACGTAATGGCTATCGCGGGCCGCTTGAATATTCGCGGCAACGTGTTCGCCACAAACGTTTCCGATCCTGTGGTAAGCATTACTTTGAACACAACACCGAGCCTTATAACCCGCCGACGGCAAAATCTTGGCGAAACTCGAACGCGCGGATTAGAGCTTGATGCTGAGTATGCGATCCGCCGTGATCTTCGATTTTCCGCAAGCTATCTTTTCGCCGATTCCCGCGTGACCGAATTTTCCGCAAATCCGGCTTTGATTGGTAATTTCCTTCCTCAAATACCGCGTCAGCAGCTCACCTTTCAGCTTAATTATCGCCCGCCGACGCGTTTCTCATTCGGCATCCAATCGCGGATCTCCGACGCCCAATGGGAAGACGACCAGAACACGTTCCGCCTCCGGCCATATTTCACAATGGACGCAACCGCCGCTTATCGCGTGCATCGCAGAATCGAACTCTTCGCCGCCGCCGAGAATATTTTCAACTCCCGCTACGACATCGGCCTGACACCAGTACGCACGGTCGCGGTTCCGGCATTTATTAGGGTTGGGATTCGAGTTGAATTCGGGAACGATTGACACTCTTGGGCCCACGGAGTATTTCTTGGCCCTTATTTCGAGGTCTGAGCATTCTGCTTTGTGGTCTCAAGGTCTTTTGCGAGGCTCTGCGGAAGTTTGATCTCACCTTTCTCGGTATAGGTTTTCATTTTGCCGTCTTTGAACCGATAGACGTTGATGTTGTTGGCTGCAGTGTCAACATACATCAGATATTGATTGTCACCGCAATTATTATTCTCGCATCCGGTCAATGACAGAACGCTTCCTTCCGCCTCGATCGGTGTTTGCGTTTGCCAGTTTTGCTTCATTGCCGGGTAATCGGCTCCTAGAAGTTTTTCAAGCCGGGCGGTGATCGCGTCATTTTCCCAAAGGCCGATCTCTGCCGCGGTCTTTCCGACCGATCTTTTGAGCAGATCCAGCGATGCATCGTCGACCGGCGTTGTGTTCGCGGCGACCGGAGTTGGGGTGGCTGCGGTATTTGCCGCAGGGGTGCTGTTCGCTGACTTCGGAGTCGATGTTGGGCTACATGCCGCCGCCGCTAGCAAAACCGCAAGTACGATCCCCGTCAAAGAGTAGGTATATCTCATTTCGTGCTCCGTGGTATTAAAACTTCAAGCCCTTGAGAAATTCGCGGAATTCCGGCCCGAGATCATTGCGTTTTAAGGCGAACTCTACCGTTGCGATCAAAAAACCTAACTTATCGCCTGCATCGTGCCGGATGCCATCGAGTTTGACGGCGTAGAACGGCCTGTCTTTTAGCAAAAGGCGCATAGCGTCTGTGATCTGTATTTCGCCGCCGGCACCGGGTTTTGTGGTTTCGATGGCGGCGAAGATATCGGGTGTGAAGATGTAACGGCCGATGATAGCAAGGTCCGAGGGGGCCTCGGCGAACGGCGGCTTCTCGACCATGTCCCGGACCTTGAACACGTTCGGCTCGACCTCTTCGGCATCAATGACGCCAAAGCGTGAGATAGCCTCGCCTTCGATCTGCATTGTTGCGATCACCGGCGCATCATACTTTTCAAATACGTCGATCATCTGCTTCAATGCGGGTTTTTCAGAATCTACAATATCGTCCGGCAGCAGGGTAGCAAAGGGTTCGCCGGCGGCAAAGCCCTTTGCCTGATAAATCGCATGCCCAAGGCCCAACGCTTCACCCTGCCGCGTATAGTTGATGTTTGCCAGCTTTGCAACCGAACGGACGAGCTGCAGCATGTCGTCCTTGCCGCGTTCTTTGAGCACCTGCTCCAGCTCGAAGGAAATATCGAAGTGGTCCTCCATTGAGCTCTTGTCGCGTCCTGTGATGATCAATATCGATTCAATGCCGCTGGCAACGGCCTCTTCGACCGAGTACTGGATCAACGGCTTATCGACAAGCGTAAGCATCTCTTTCGGTGTCGCTTTGGTCGCGGGTAGAAAGCGTGTGCCAAGGCCGGCGGCGGGAAATACGGCTTTGCGGATCTTCTGGGCCATAATGTTTTGATGATATCGAATCCAATTTTAAGACAGCGTACCCGCTCGAACAAATGGAGAGGAGGCAAGCGGGCTGTCCGCGTTGTAGTATGTTGAGATCGAAGTAGCAGGTTAGTTCGAATTTTCCTGCATGTCCTGGTTTTCGGCCTTGTCGTCTGCTTCCAAAGGATTCTTTACCACAAAGGGCACGAAAGGTGCAGACACAAAGGTCACAGAGGGCATAAATGCGAGTGATCGTTAATCCACGGGCGGACAAGCCGTAGGGCGGCCTTGTCTGGTAATATCTAGGTTTCCGGTTCATGGCCGGGCAAAGACTATGTTGGACCTGAATTTTGTAAGAGAGAATCTCGACAG
>JADLDC010000326.1 GCA_020846885.1 Acidobacteriota bacterium
ATTTTGGCGATGAGGTGACCAATCTAGTTGACGGCCTGACAAAGATCGCCCACATCAGTAACCTCTCCAAAGAAAAGCAGCAGGCCGAGAACGTTCGCAAGATGGTCCTGGCGATGATCACGGATGTCCGGGTCGTGCTTATCAAACTCGCCGACCGACTGCACAACATGCGGACGATGCAGTATCTAAAGCCGGAAAAGCGGCAGCGGATTTCGCAGGAAACTTTGGATATTTACGCCCCGATCGCCCATCGGCTTGGTATGGGTAAAATGCGAAGCGAACTTGAAGACCTGGCCTTTCGCAATTTATATCCAGACGAATACAAACGGCTCGCCCATGATGTTGACGCCCGCCGGCCGGAGTTAGAGGCCGCACTTGATAGAATTCAGGAAACCATCAAAACGCGGCTTGCCGAGAACGATGTTCCCTTTGTCTCCGTTGAGGGGCGCGTCAAGCGGCTTTATTCGCTTTGGAAAAAACTTAAGCGGCAAAAGATCACAATGGACCGGGTCTATGACCTGATAGCGGCCCGCGTGATAACACCCAATGGCCGGAAGAATTGCTATCTGGCGCTAAGCGTAATACACGATACCTGGACGCCCGTGCCCGAACGCTTCAAAGATTGGATAGCGATGCCGCGGGATAACCTGTACCAATCGCTGCACACATCGGTGATCGGCGATGGCGGCCAGACATTCGAGGTCCAGATCCGTACCGAAGAAATGCATCACATTGCTGAGGAAGGCGTCGCGGCCCACTGGAAGTACAAGGAACGAAAGCTTGGCGCACGCGAAGATGACGAAAGCCTCGATGAACTTCGCAAAACTGTCGAGAAGCTTTTGCTGCCGTTGGTCGAGGATAATAAGGCGGACGAAGACTCAGAAGATTTTATCGAATCGCTAAAACTCGATCTGTTCCCTAAGGACGTTTATGCGTTTACTCCGATGGGCAAGGTGATCCAGCTTCCGCGTGGTTCGACTCCGCTGGACTTTGCGTACGCCATTCACTCCGAGGTTGGCGACACTTGCACGGGATCAAAGATCAACGGCCGTATCGTCCCGTTAAAAACTGAGTTGCAAAACGGCGACGTTGTCGAGATATTGACGACCGCGAATTCAAAGCCATCGCGCGATTGGCTGAACTACGTTGTCACCGCAAAGGCCCGAAACCGCATCCGCCACTGGATATCTGATCAGCAGCGAGCCGAGTCGATCGAGATCGGTCGGAAACTGCTTGAAAAGGAATCTGACCGCTTCCATGTGTCGGCAAAGAAGCTGATCAACAATGAAGCAGAGATGAAGCGGATCGCGAACGAATACGGGCTTGGCCGGCCCGACGACCTCCTGGCTTCTATCGGCTACGGCAAGACACTTCCCCGAAATGTTCTTGCAAAATATCTCGGTGCCGAGAAGTTCGCCGAGCTTGATCCCGAAAAACGGAAAGAAACCCGCATTGAGACTGGCATGAAGGCCGTCAAGCGGCTTATAGGCCTTGGCGAGGACGCTATCATCGTCAAGGGTGTCGATAACCTCCTTACGACCCGCGCACGCTGCTGCAATCCGCTGCGGGGCGAGGATATCATCGGGTACATATCACTCGGAAAGGGTATCGTGGTACACAACAAACGCTGCAAGAACGTTGCACAACTGATGGTCAATCGCGACCGTATCGTTGAGGTCGAGTGGGCCAAGAGCGATCAGAAGGAGATCCAATCGGTCCGGATCCTTGTAACCACCGAAGACCGTACAGGAATGCTTGCCGGCATTACGAATGCGATCGCTGAGATCAAGACCGGCATACGCGACGCGCGGGCCAATGTCTCTCGCGATGGCCGAGGGGTTATCGAAGTAACGGTCGAGGTGTTCGATAAAAAACACCTCGATAAAGTACTGAGCGCGATCCAGCAGGTAACCGGAGTCATAAACGTGGAAAGGGTAAATGCCTGAAGTCCGAGTGGGTGACTGTTCCTTCCTTTTTCAACATAGGTACGTGTTGCATCTTGTTTCGTGCGTTTTCGTGTCTTCGTTTCGTCTGTTTCGTGGCTGAGGTCCGGCTTCGCCACCACGAAAGGCACGAATCAAGAAGCGAAACGTGCGAAACATGGAAGTTTTCGTGAACCCGCATACACTTGCGGCTTCTTGTTTCGTGCGTTTTCGTGCCTTCGTTTCGTCTGTTTCGTGGCTGAGGTCCCGGCTTCGCCACCACGAAAGGCACGAATCAAGAAGCGAAACGTGCGAAACAAAGATCTTCGTGCGAACTTGAACGCACTTTGGCAGCTTCAACAAATGCTTAGTCAGTTTTGAGTTTTCCCGCGTATTTGCTACAATTCGCCTTTTGCTTTAACCATCGATGAGGCGGTTGTACGACGAATGAAAGAGATCATTTCAACAGAATATGCACCCGGGGCGATCGGCCCGTATTCACAAGCGATCAAGGCGGGCAATATGATATTTTGCTCTGGCCAGATCCCGATCGATCCGGCAACCGGAGAATTTGTTTCGCAGGACGTAACAGAGCAGACCGAGCAGGTGTTCAAGAACCTGAAAGCGGTACTCGAGGCGGCTGGAGCGACGTTGGACAACGTTGTGAAAACCTCGGTGTTCCTAGCGGATATGGGCGAGTTTGCGGCGATGAATGAAGTATATTCAAAGCATTTTGTTGACAACAAGCCGGCGCGTGCAACGGTGCAGGCAGCCCGGCTGCCGCGTGATGCCCGCGTCGAGATAGAGTGTATCGCGATCGTTTGAGAGGCGGTATCGGCCATCGACGTAATGGCGCGTACGACCGGCCGGCGCCGTTGACCGTAATTCGCGGTTTGAGACACGAAAAAGCCAACCGCCATAGAATTTCGGCGGTTGGCAACTAAACGAAAGGTTTTGTTATCGAAAGACCTTAAGCCGCTTTGATAATCTTACCCGCTTTAATGCATCGGGTGCAGACCTTGAGTCGGCCGTTGCCGCCGGTATCGAGCTTTACGCGAACCGGTTGCAGATTTGGGTTAAATCGCCGCCGGGTCTTGTTATTTGCGTGGGAAACATTGTTCCCAAACTGCGGCCCTTTGCCGCAAACGTCGCATCGCATTGCCATAAATAATTGCCTCCAATAGAGTTGTGAGGTTAGTTGAAATATTTTATTTCAAAAACTCAAAAACAGATTTTATACCAAAGGATAGATAGTTAAGTCAAGTAATGAGACGATCAGATACGTCCAAAGGAGTGGGACCCAAAGTGCACAAAACAAGGTTCATTTCGTTTGCGGCCGTCGCCGCGGTGCTGGCCGCACTGTTTCTTTCAGCATGTTCCGGGGGGCCGGCTGCCAATTCCGTTAGCGGGGCCGATCCGAATGAGGTAGCGGCCCGCGTCAATGGCAAGGACATCAAGATGGAAGAGGTCGAGAAAGGCGTAAAGGCCCAATCGCAGGGCCAGGAGGCCTATTTCTCACCACTTGAGCTCGCATCGGCCCGGCTTACCGTTCTTCAGCAGCTGATACAGGGCGAGGTCATGTTCCAGAAGGCTGAAAAGGAACAAGCTGTTCCGACCGATGACGAGGTCACGACCGAGATGAACAAGCGGCGTACCGCCAGCGGGCTATCGGCGGAACAGTTCCAGAAGCAAATGGAAAAGGCCGGTGAGACGGAGCAAAGCTGGCGGCAGAACGTAAAGAAAGAGCTTGCGCTTCAAAAGCTTCAGGAAAAGATAACCGGCCGCGTCGAAGCTCCGAAAGACAAGGAGATCGAAGAGTTTTACAACACCAACAAGGACCAGTTCAAAAATAAGCGCGGCGCCCAACTTGCGGCTATCGTTATTGACCCGAGCAACAGCGGCCAGGGCGATGTGACGACAAACCAGGATGAGGCGAATACGCGGGCAAAAGAGATCGGGCAGCGGGCCATGTCGGGTGCAGATTTTGCAACGCTTGCACGCGAGGCGAGCGAAGATCTTCAGACTCGGTCCAACGGCGGTGATTGGCGTTATTTCACCGAAGACGAGTTGAGGCAAACATTCGGCAATGGCGTCGCGGATTTCATCATGACGAAGATGACGGCCGGCTCGATCATTCCGCAGGCGATCCCGCTCGAAGGACGCTTGCTCATCATCAAGCTTCAGCGAAAGCAGGAGCAGGATGAAGATCTGACGCTTGAAAGCCCTGGCGTTCGTCAGCGGGTTGCGGACCTGTTGGTAAATGCCAGAAAAAACCTGTTGTGGCAGTCGTATATGGCGATCGCGACAAACGAGGCAAAGGTAGAGAATTTCCTGGCGGAAAAGGTCGTTGCCAACCCGAACGAGCTTAGCGGTGCCCGTCCGGCGGCCCCGCCGACCGCAACTCCGGCAAATACGAACGCGAACACTGCGTCGAACGTAAATTCGAATGCGGCGAATGCGTCAAACGCAAATGCGGCAACGGCTTCGAACAACGCGGCAAAGGCACCGGCAAACACAAAACCAGCTGCACCTCCCGCGGCGTCGAACAGGGCGGCCAATGCTAATTCAGGACGGTAGATCTTTACCGCCCGGTTTTCGAGATAAGAGAAGATAGCCCGGCGACCATTGCCGGGCTATTCTCGTAGCGGATAAAATGTACCACTGATCCTAAAGGGTCACGGTCCACGGAATTTGTAGTTTCATGCTTTTCAGGCTTTCAGACGTAAAGAAATCATACGGCGGTAATGAGATACTCAAGGGCGTTACCTTTCAAATAAATCCCGGCGAGAAGGTCGGACTTGTCGGGCGAAACGGCGCGGGAAAGACCACGGTCTTTCGGATGATCACGGGTGCTGAAAGCCCGGACTCCGGCGACGTCATCTCGATCAATGGCCTAAAGCTTGGACTGCTTGATCAACACGTTGATTTCGGGGCCGGCGAGACAGTTCATACCTCGGCGTTAAGCGCGTTCAAAGAGATCCATGATATGGAGGCAGAGATGCGCGAGCTTGAGGCCCGCATGGCTACCGACCATTCGCAGGAGGTGCTCGACCGTTACGCCGATGTCCAGATCCAGTTCGAACATGCCGACGGTTTCTCATACGCAGCCCGGGCCGAAGCAATACTACTTGGACTTGGATTCGGCCGCGAAATGTGGGATGCCGATACAGGAACGCTTTCAGGCGGCCAGAAGAACCGCCTCGGCATGGCCAGACTGCTTCTGTCGTCCGCTGATGTGCTTCTGCTTGACGAGCCGACAAATCACCTTGACGTTGAGGCCGTCGAATGGCTGGAAGAGTTTCTGGCCCAATGTGACAAGGCCTACGTCGTCATTAGCCATGACCGATACTTTCTGGACCGAACGACGAACCGCATTATCGAGATCGAGCGCGGCCTGGCGGTCAGCTACAAGGGAAATTATTCCGCCTTTCTCGAAGAGCGCGAACTTCGCCGCGAACAGCAGCAGCGAGAATATGACAACCAGCAGTCGCTGATCAACAAAACGCAGGAATTTATTCGACGCAATCTGGAAGGCCAAAAGACCAAGCAGGCCAAATCGCGGCGAAATATGCTTGAGCGTCTGGAGCGGATCGAATCGGTGACCGCTGAAAAGTCAGGCGGAAGTTTCGGGCTGAAGAAGGTAGAACGGGCGGGCAATAATGTTCTCACAAGCGAAGACCTTTCCATCGGCTATCCAACGCGGACCCTTGCGACCGGCCTGAATTTATCTCTGCATCGCGGTGAGGCACTCGGCATAATCGGCGCGAACGGGACCGGGAAGACCACCTTTCTAAAAACTGTCCTTGGCCAGGTTCGCGAGCTTGGAGGCACACTAACCTGGGGCACAAAGATCAACATTGGTTACTATGCCCAAAATCTAGAGGACCTCTGGCCGGGCAACGAGGTGATCCAGGAACTTCGCCGCGTCGCCCCGATGGCCGACAACGGAACGCTTCGGTCGTTTCTGGCAAAGTTCCTCTTTTTTGGCGACGACGTTTTCAAACCTGTTTCGGCCCTCTCCGGCGGAGAAAAGGGCCGTCTGTCGCTTGCCAAACTCATCTATTCCGAAAAGAACGTCCTTGTGCTCGATGAGCCGACAAATCATCTTGACATTCCCGCCCGCGAATCTCTCGAGAACGCATTGGATGAATATACCGGAACCGTCATTGTGGTCAGCCACGACCGGTATTTTCTGGATAAGATCGCAACGCAGATACTATCATTCGAACGCGATGGCTCGACGCTGCAATACAGCGGAAACTACACTGAATTCCACGCTTGGAAGGCCCGCGGAATCGCTGAAGTGCGTACTCAGCCAAACGAAAAGCCAAGCCAGGCCGACAAGGGTGACAGGCGTGAGCAAGTGCCGATTGAAAGCAAGCAGGTGACTGAACCGAAAAGCTCTGTCGTTTCCGAATCAGCCGCTGTCGGTCGAGCTTCGCAGCCCTCGAACATAAATGCGGCGTCGAATCTGAGCAAGAACGAACGTGCGCGGATTCAAAAGCGGATCGCCGCGATCGAAAAGCGTCTGCCTGAGTTAGAGGCGAAGATCGCGGAACTCGCGGCCAGAATGAGTGACCCGGCAGTCGCGGCCGATTACGACCGGCTGAAAGCTGTTTCCGACGAGCAGCTGAATGTTGAAGGGGAACGGTCTGCTCTCTACGACGAATGGGAATCGTTGACCGCTCAGGCCGAAGGGTAAACAGGACACGCATATCCAAAGTGAAAACAAGCCGTCACTCCACTGACAGGGTTCGGCGACAGTCCAATTTTTCGGATCAGGCCTCGTACCCGCTTTTGGTAGTCAACCGAGCCGTGTTAGAATCGCGTCCGTCTCAACACTCATTTCAAACGGAGAAAAACCGATGCTTTCTTTCGCTGCACGCTCTGCAGTCCGTTCCGGCCTTGTGCTGCCGGTGGCCTTGCTATGCCTTCTTGTCCTGTCCGCAACCGGCCAAACACCGGCGGGCGGAACTCGGCTGCTTCGAATGCCGACCGTTAGCGCCGATCAGATCGCATTTGCATACGCGCAGAATATCTGGATCGTTCCGCGCACCGGTGGAGTTGCGCGCCGCGTAACAAGTTTCCAGGGGCAGTCGGCGAATCCGCATTTTTCACCGGATGGCAAATGGA
>JADLDC010000327.1 GCA_020846885.1 Acidobacteriota bacterium
CTCGCTCGGAACCCGTGCTTCTTCGCGCGTCTCCGGTTGTTCGGTTGAAATGTTCTCTGCGGCATAATTACTCTCCATTAAACTTCACTTCGCAAGTGAAAACTTAGAGTTTACGGGAACTTTGCCCGTTGTGTCAAAGAAAACACTGCGAAAATTCGCACCATGGGCAGGATTTGATCAAAGTGTGTTCAGGTTCAACGGAGAATTCTCGTTTTGCGGGTTTCGTTTCTTGATTCGTGCTTTTCGTGGTAGCCAAGCCGGACCGTTGACCACGAAAAAGACGAAAAGAGAACGAAAACCTACGAACAAGATGCCGTTAGGGAAACGTGCTTATTTCCTGCGAACGCTTATTTTCATTGCTATACGCCCTTCAATCGTCCAAAATCGAAGAAACTAGAACACGGAGGGCGACATGCAGAAGAAAACCATTGAATCGGCCGACTGGAATACGTTCCTTGAGGAATTTTCGAACCGCAATACAGGGCGACGGGCCCGTTTTGAGGCGTTTATCGGAGATGGTGTGGCCGAGGAGGACGAAGAGGGCTCCTTTGCGGCTGTCTCGATCGACAATGATGTTGTAACCGTCAACCGCCTAAGCGCAAAGGGCCGCGAGATAACCAACCGCGTCGATAATGTCCATGGCATTGCGGTGCAATACGATCTCGATGACAGCGAGAACACCATCGAATTCATGGACACAAACGGCGATATGACCGTTTTGCACTTTGAATCACAGGTGGATGGCGATTCCTAGGCGTTGCCTTCACCTGCCGCAGTTTTCTCGAGAAGAATTGTACGCCGGCCTTCGATCCGAAGCCGGCCTGTGGCAACGAGCCGAACCGCCTCGACATATGCAGCGTGTTCCTGCTCCAGTATCCGGGCCGAAAGCGTCTTAGCCGTGTCATCGTCGCGTACCTCGACCACACGCTGAAGTATTATCGGGCCTGCATCCAGATCTTCATCTACAAAATGGACCGTACAGCCTGTCACTTTCACCCCGTGGCCCAGGGCCTGCCGCTGCGCGTCCAGGCCGGGAAAACTTGGCAGAAGGCTGGGATGAATGTTGATAATTCGGTCCTTGAATGCGGAAATAAAGTCTTTTGAAAGTAGCCGCATATAGCCTGCGAGACATACGTACTCTACTCCGCGCTTCCTCAATACCTCGATGATCTCAGCATCGTGCTCCTCACGCGTGCGGCCGCGGCGTTCCACCACTACTGCTTCGACATCACTTGCCCGAGCACTTCCCAACCCGGCGGCATCTGCCTTGTCGCTGATAACTACGGCCACTTCAGCCGACGGAATTGCTCCCCTGCCAACGGCGTCGATCAATGCGGCCATGTTCGATCCGCGGCCTGAAATTAGAATACCAAGTTTCATTCAGGTCTTTGATGGTAGATCAAGTTGCCGAATTTCGCGACCGAGGTCGTGCAAAGCCTTTAATAGAACTTCAAAACCTCATACGAATTGGCATCGAATATCACGTCGGAATTCTTTGGCTTCTGCACATACTGGACACCGGTCAGGCGATTCGGTTCGGCAACCCGAGATTCGCCGATCTGAAAACCGGGGGCGGTTGTTTCGGCGATGATCCATGGTTTCCTTTCCCACGTGAAATCCAGCCCGTTCTCGTTAACGAAATTTCCCTGTGGGACCGCGACGGTTATATGCTGCGGGCAGTAAAGCAGAATGTATTCTTCGTTTATCTGCTCGAGCAATGAGGCAAGCAGGATCGTCTTGTTGCTGCAGTCGGCCGAGCGGGTCATCAGCGTTTCGTTGGCCCGCTTGAGAGTTTCGCGTGAACCCGTCGCTTCCGTGTAGCTGTATTCGATCTCGTTCGAGACAAAATCGACCAGCCGCTGAATTTTGGCCTCGCGGTTGTCAGGCACATCCTTCAAAAGTTCGGCCGCAAGGCGTTTAAGTGTTGGTTCCTCAGGTTTGGCGACCATGATGGCGTGGTTTGCGAACACCATATGCGGTTGGTCGCTCCGCTCAGGCACCTGGGTGAGAAGCCGTCCGCCGTAGAGCAGCGAATTGTTGGTGAGTTGACGAAGTTCGTCGAGGCTGGCGACATAATTCACGCCATTAAACGGAATTGTGACGGATCGGTCGGTTTTCAGCTTAAAATTATCGGTTGTTGTCTTAAAGAACCTGAACGAACCAGGCGACGGCGTCATCTTGTATGAATCCAGCTCGACCTGGCCGTTCTCAACCTTTCCCATTGTAACTTTGGCTAGATCAGCAAAGTTCACCGTCAAAAACTGCTCAAACTCCTCCTGCGGCGTCTCAGGAAATGTGAAATATGCAACCTTCTCGCGCCAGGCGTACTTAATAAGCCGTCCTTTGCCGAGGATCTGCTCGCGAAACTCCTCACCCGAAAAACTCGGCTGTGCAAGCAGCAAGACGGTGTTGTCCCTGATCTCGGCGGCAAGAATATCCTTTGGGTCCGCCGGAATCGGCGAAGTGTACCAATACAACCCGTACCCGATGCCGCCCAACACGAAAAATGCGAGCAAGGCGATCAAATAGATCCCTTTCCCCGGTCCGCTCTTTGTTTCTGAATCGAAAATGCTTCCTGCAGACATGGTCACAACGAGCTTTAGATGCAAACTACCATCTATCTTGTAGCATTGCCCTGCGCAAAAGCAGGTACGAACGGGCCTGCGAAGCGCCAAGGTCACCACTTGCCGCGGAAAACGTACCTCGCTCTTCGCGGCAAGCCCTATATACCGTTAATGAACTTTTGGCCGCCGCCCAGGAAATCCCGAAGGTCATTGTCAAGCCCGCTTCCATGCGCGGAAGGCATTAGTACACGGACCGTAGCTTCAAACCGTCCACCGAGCACCTTAAGCGGCTGTCCGTACGCGTTGGCCGGGAAGGGCAAGCTGCCGACCACAGTCCCAATACCGGTCAGGAGTTGTCCATAGGCTTTTGCCGCAAGGCCGGAATTATTTGCCACCTCTTTATTATTGAGCAGCTTCAGGGCCTGATATATCGATTCCATATCCTTGTAATAAACCTGAGCGTCCTCGAGCTGTTTAATGCCCCGGGCCGCACTAAGTATTTTTGAATGAATGGCTTGCGGGATCAAATACTCCCAGCCGAACTTATACTGTTCGTACGCTTTGATCAGATTCGCGATCTGGTTCAATGTCTCCAATAGACTCTTTTTGTCTATCTTCCGGTCCCACGGAAAATTCATAATTAACGTCTCCTCAATAATTTGCGGTCGAAGCCGACCAGTCAACCGCAACAACGCGCCGCTCTGGATTCGACTATCTTGTCGAACCAAAACGACCGTCATACGGCCTTCGTTGTTTAGCTTATACAGCTATTATACGGCGAAATCTCAAAAATGTGCGGGAAAAGTTAGGCGATCGTAGGGCGATGGAGGCACACTCCCTACCGGTCGTGTTTCGGCCTATTTGATCACTACAGCTTTTGCTCCGGCCGTGGTGCGGCCAATTAAATGGCATCCAGGGACTTGCTCCTGCACTGAAACAGCGTCGCCGGGCGTGCAAACTATGATCATCCCGATCCCCATGTTGAATGTGCGGAACATTTCCTGGTCGGCTACGTTTCCGAGCTTTTGCATCAGGCCAAAGATCGGGAGTTCCGGCCAGGTGCCGCGGATGATCTCGACGCTTACGCCTTCGGGCAAGATGCGCGGGATATTTTCGAGGAACCCGCCGCCGGTTATATGGCAAAGGCCTTTAATTTTGCCGGAACCGAGCAGCGGGCCGATCTGCGGAAGAAAGCTTTGGTGAGTGGCTAGAAGTGCTTCACCGACGGTTGCGTCAAGTTCCTCTACATGAGTATCTACTTTGTAATTACCGACCTCAAAAAACAACTTGCGGGCAAGCGAGTAGCCGTTTGTCTGCAGGCCGTTTGACGGAATACCAAGAACAACGTCACCCGGTTCTATAGACTTCCCGTCGATGACCTTCGATTTATCGACCACGCCGACAATAAAGCCGGCCAGGTCGTATTCGCCGGGCGGATAAAAATCGGGCATTTCGGCCGTTTCGCCGCCGAGAAGGACGCAGCCGTTCTCGCGGCACGCCCGTGCCATGCCTTCGACGACCGAGGCGGTCACATCCGGCTCTAGTTTTCCGGTCGCGAAATAATCCAGAAAGAAAAGCGGCCGTGCACCCTGAACCAAAATATCATTAACGCAATGATTGACCAGATCGGCTCCGACCGTGTTGTGAACGCCGGTCTCGAACGCCAGTTTCAGTTTCGTCCCGACGCCGTCGGCTGACGCGACCAATATCGGCTCTGCCATGTCCGGGAACGCGCCCGAGAACATCCCGCCAAAGCTCCCGATCTCGGTCAGCGTCCGCGCATTAAATGTACTCCGCGCATACTCGCGTATCTTCGCCACGGCGCGGTTAGCATTGTCGATAGAAACGCCTGCGTCGGCATATGATATTGATTTTGTCACAACAATTTAAGGGGCGACGACATGCGATCCGCCTTGAGCGATCAACTTCTTATCGAACGTATAAAGATTTGCCCCAAACATTCGTGCCTCGATCGCGGCATAGCAGTCAACGAACGAGAGTGAACCTTTACGCTCGTACATTTTAACGACGTCGGGAATCAAATGATCACTGTAAACCAATCCCGGCACAGCGATCAGCACGCCAATAAGCGCGGCGACGGATGTTCGCGGATAACCTAGGCTTTTCTCCAACACATACACCGTCTCGGTCACAACAACATCGGAAAGATAAACGGGCGGATTCGAAAGAACCTGTTTCGCTTTATTTGATTGCTGGGGAACGTCATTCAGCAAAAAGCGCAAGGCAATGTTAGTATCAATGCTATTCATTGCGGTAACCGTCAGCCCAAGCTCTGGCTGCCGCTTCTTTCAATGCCTTTCCGGTCAATGGTTTCCGTTTCGGAAGTTTACTCAGAATTTCGTCTCGAACTTTTTCGAGCTGCTCCATCGTAACGCCGCGACCCATTATGATACTGCCGCCGTTTTTATCCAGCTGCATCTGAATCTTTTGTCCCGGCTCCAATTTCAGGACTTTCCTTAAGGGGGCAGGCACCGTTACCGTACCCTTGCTCGTCATTGTGGATTCGTATTTCATGTATTACATATTACAATATGTAATACACTCGCGTCCATTTCTTACATCACGATTGAATGATATAAAACGCCCCTTCAAGGACGCGGTCGAAATCTTCGGAGGTGATGTCAATGGTTTCCCTTGTTCCGTGCGAAGTGGTTGTGAACTTCATATCAGTTACAGTCTTTCGTCCGCTCTCGGTCAATATCGAACATAGCTTTCCTTTCGTAAAATGCGAGTCAGGCGAATATTGCTGAAAGTCGCACATTTCTGTGAATTCTGATAATTCGCGTGGAATATCCTGAAAGATGTATTCGCTTTTCCAATCGTCGCCGTCGCGTTTCGTCACGTCAAAATATTCATCGTCAAAACGGCGGATGATGAAAAAGCCCGACGTGTCTTGTTGTTCGGCTCCAAGGCTAAAACGCAGGGGCTCAGTTGTAAAATCACCGAAACCGACATCGGTCAGATATTCATCGTCGCCGATCGTAACGATAATTGCGGCGTGGTCAAATTCCGGGCCGTATTCGGTGCCCTTAAAGACTCGAGCCGAGATCAGCCGGGTTTGAAATCCTAATGCCTTGAGCAATTCATTGAACAGCCCGTTCAGCTCATAACAAAATCCGCCGCGGCGATTGATGACGATCTTTTCGTAGAACCTTTCCGTATCTAAAATTATCGGCCGTTTCCAATGAATATCGAGATTTTCAAACGGAACGGTTAGCAGGTGCTTCCGCTGGAGTAGTCGAAGAACCTCTTCGTTCGGTTCCAGATGGTCAGGCTCCAGACCCAATCGTTCCAAATACGCCCGAACGTTCATTCTTCCACGATCCTCCATTCCAAGCCCTTTACGCCCGCACAGATCGGCCCACCATCGCGGCCGATGCCGTGTATTGCCGTTTCGAACCTGGCTCCGGGCGATCTCAGGACCGACTCAACCAATTCCTTCGATATCGACATCAGCGATAGCTTTGCCCGTCTTGTCCAGCAGCTTCCGAACTGACCGGCCGAGGTGCCGGAGTTCAAATAAATAAACCTCGCGTCTTTTGGGCCCTGTGCAAACGGCCCGAGGAAATTCGGAACCGAAGGATCAAGATCGGCCAGCAATGAAAACTCGAAAACTTTCTTGGCCCTTGAGTCCGTCGCCGGGCCGATCAGTTCGTTGCGCCCTTTCTGGATCTTCATCTCCACGCCGGATAGCGGGCCAGTGACAATGATCCGAAAGGGAACCTCGTGTTTCATTCGCGTGAAAGGAAAAATTATAACCATTCGCCGGCTCAAAAACGAAACATCGGGGAACTTTGATTGACTTGGCACACCAGCGCCGTTTAGCATTTTTGAAGGGCAGGCCTCGGACGGCCAAAACGCTACCTTATGAGTTTTACATTGCACGACTTGAGTTCGGAGAACTTCGAATTCACCGCCAACGTATGGAATTGGAAAGCCGCGCTCGAGGTAATAAAAGGCCTCGATATACTTAGCGAAGGCAAGATCAGGCA
>JADLDC010000328.1 GCA_020846885.1 Acidobacteriota bacterium
GCACAAAACGTACGGCATCTTTTCGGAGATGGCGTATATGAACGACGTGCCCGGCCACCCGATGCCGGTCGCGTCCGTGCTGGCTGACAGCGGGACGAAGTATCTCGTCACCGGTGCAAATACTTTCTTGAACAATGCGACCGATCTCGCTCCCGGCAAGGTCCCGTTCTATTGGGAAGCTCCGGATGGCAGAAAAGTTTTGCTATGGATCAGCCAGGGAAATCGCGGTGCGTATGTCGAAGCATTCACGCAGTATTACCTCGATCCTTACTCGCTCGATCCTTACACGAACCGCAAGCCGTTCGATATGTTCAACCCGGAACTTGCGGGGAAAAAGTCTGACATCGAAGAAATGGAGATCGGCGTTGCCGATCTGCTCAATACCTACAACAAGGCCGGTTACAAATACGACGCCGTGATGGCGATGTACGCCCACGATTTTTTTGAACCGTCGAATGTCGAGAATCTTGAACGGGCGGCAAAGTTGTGGAACTCGAAACACGATGAGGTAAAGATCCGCATTGGGACCGCGCCGGAATTCTTCAAATACATCGAGGGCAAATACGGCCCGCAGATCCCGACCTATCGCGGCGATTGGTCCGGCCTATGGTCCGAGGCAAAAACGGCAAGCCCGCGCATCGCGGCTGTCGACAGGTACAACCACGATCAGGCACCTGCTGCCGAAGCGTTGTGGAGTGCGATCTCAATGACACGCCGGATCCCGTATCCCGCTGGAAATTTCGACCGGATCTACGATCTGATGTTCACTTTCGATGAGCACAGCGGAGCAGGCAACACCGGCTGGCCGCAGCTAAACAGCAGCGGGCCGCTGGAAAAGCAGAATCAGGAATACGTCGAATTCACAGGCCGGGCAAAGGCGGAAACCGACGAGATGCTTTCCACCGGAATTGATATTCTTGCCGATCCCGGCCGATACGCGTCTCATCGTCCCGCTGCCAACGGGAACACGCTGCTGCTCGTTGTTTACAACGGGCTTTCATGGGAGCGAACGGACGTTGTGCGGTTCAAACCGCCGGGTGAACACGCCCGCGTGACCTCGATAAAAGCATCCGCCGGAACGCCTGTTTCGTTCGACATTGATGAAAGCGGCAATGTGATATTTGTCGCGAAAGCTGTTCCGTCGATGGGCTACGCGACATTCGAAGTTTTGACAACTCCCGGACAGGCCGCAACTACGCTGAAGCCAGTCGCCGGCCGGTCGGCGGAGAATGCAAGGTTTGCCGTTGATCTCAATGCCGACGGCACGATCCGCAGCATTCGCGATAAGCAGGCGAACCGCGAGTTGGTCAACACAAAGGGCGAAAGGCCGTTCAACGACCTGCTTCGTGTAGAAGGCTCGGATGCTTCGGCCGTGTCATATCCGGTCACGCCGCGTATCCTTGTCAAAAAGGGCGCGCAGATGACGGAGATAACCGTCATGCGTGAACGGTCCTCATTTCCGCTTTCGCGCATCACAATTTACGACGGCCTTGACCGTGTCGATCTGAGCAACGAGCTTGATCCAAACGCAATGCCGTTTCCCGGCGGCAGCGGCAACTGGAGCGATTCTTATTACTTCGCATTTCCATTCAACCTTTCCAAGGACGGACTAAAGGTGATGCGCGGCGGGCAGCGGTATTTTGACCGGCTGCCGGATGATTATCTTCCGGGTGCACGAAAGGACTCGGTCTCAACGCAGCATCTGTTCGGGTTTACGGACGGCAATTGGTCGGCATTGATCGCGCACCGGCAGGCGTTCCATTGGGCCTATCCCGGCTATGTCGCGACCAAGGTCAAACCGAAAGGTGCTCCCGCCGATTTTCCGGCAATGTACACCGGCAAATTTCCGCTTCCCGAGGCAACGATCTATTCGCGTGCCGTTCGTCTTGGCCGGCAGGCCGACACGCACGATGTCGGCATCTTCAATCTCGCAACGACCGAGCCGGGCGTGAAAGGGAACATGGTGTTCGAATACGCCTTTGCGACCGATGGTGTGTTCGATCCGGTGTATGCGCGGCGAATGGGTGCGGACTTTAATGTTCCTTTGCGGGCGCAACTTGTTGGTGTGTTGCCGGTTGACGCTGAGCGGTCATTTTTCTCGGTTGATAAGCCGAACGTGCAGATAGTTACGGTCAAGACACAGGCAGAGAACGTGATCCGCGGCGAGGTAAGTTCAGCTCCGCTGAATCCGCCGGTGAACAAGATATTTGTCATCCGGTTGCAAGAATTTGCCGGCAAGGGCGGGCCAGTCATGATCTCGATTCCGGCAAAGCTCCGTTCGGCGGTGTTGATGAACCTGACCGAAAGCGAAGAGATCGGCCGCGTTGAAAAGCTCGATCCACTGACCGTGAAAATAAAGCCATTCGAGGCTGCAACGGTGCGGATCGAGATCGAATAGGATTTGGGCCGTGCCCGTCTAATTGCGGTACGGCCGCAGAAACAGGATATAAGAATGCAACGAAGAGACTTTTTGAAATCGATCTCCGCGGCCGCCGCTGTGCCTGCGGTGATGAGCACAGTTGGCCGTGACGCAGCGGCCGAAACATCTCCGCGTTTTGCGGCTGCGGCACTGCCTGATATTCCGACCTGCGAATCGATGCGTTCGGTCACGATGACGCATAAATTTCTTGATCTGTACGCTTGGCCGGGGCTGACAAATCAGTGGGGCTGTGCACAGGCTTCGATGGATGTAACCGCAATTCGAAGCATTGCGTTCCCGCCCTTTGCCCAAGGTGAAATGAACGTCGCTCCGCTTGGTGCCGGCGGCGAACTGCTGACGGGCGTGCTGTATGTTGACGGTGAGTATTTCACCGCCACCAAAACGCCGATCGAGTTTGTCTGGCGGCCTGACCGCATCGAACGACGTTCGGTCTATAAAGGCCTAGAACTAAAAAGCACGACCATCGTCCCGTTCAAGACCATGTCCGTTGCGGTAAAACTGACGGTCTCGAACACGACCAAGGCCCGCCGCAAGACCGAGATAAAGCTTGCTGTAAACGGCGGCGTGACCAAAAGCGTAAAGCCGTGGAATGCCGCGTATTCACCGGGCGAATACGACAACGAGCGCACAATAGATAATGCCCGCAATGCGATCCTGTGCAAGTCAAAGCACACGGAAGCATTCGTGCTTCAAGGCTCGTCGCCAAAGCCCGACAAGATCGAGCCGTCATGGATTGTTTACAAACTCGATCTTGCGCCGGGCCAGTCAGCGTCGATCGCTTTTGTCAATTCCGTAGGCGGGAACGCAGCCGATGCGCAGAAAGATTTCGACGGTATCATTGACAGTTTCGATACGGTCGCAAAAGCCACGACCGACGAATGGGACCGGCAGTTAAGGGCGGCATTTACGCCCGGCAATGATGTCTTTTCGGGCCACGTTCCAACGCTTGTTACCACTGACGACAACGTCAAACGCATCTATCATTCCGCCGTGATGAGCGCTCTGTATTTCCGCCGCACATCGCCGCATTCGGTGTATGGCACAACGTACGTGACGCTGATGCCGCGATACTGGGAAACGACGACGTTCCTCTGGGACATTTCATTGAGCGCAATGCTTCTTTCCATGCTCGATCCCGCCATTCTCAAACGAATGATGGAAACGTGGATGACGCTGGATATTTACAAACATTTCGGTACCGAATTTCTTACGGGAGCCGGTGTCGGCCCGTGGTATTCCGTAAACGATTACGCCATGTCGCGGATGGCAAAAGAATATCTGCGATGGACGGGCGATAGGGCCTGGCTCGACAAGGTGGTCAATGGCAAGACCGTCTATGAAACGCTGCTTAGCTACGCCGAGCATTGGCGGGCGCTGGACGTGAACGGTCACGGCCTGGCAGATTACGGCGGCGTGACGAATTTGCTCGAAGCGGTTTCGAGTTATGTTCACGAGGTCGCAGGACTTAACGCCGCGAACGTCCACAATCTTCGCTTTGCCGCCGAACTTGCCGCCTACAAAGGCGACCGCGCAAAGGCGGAAGGATATCGCGATGAGGCGGTCGATCTAGGCAGACGCGTGCAGGACCTCTATGTTCCGGGCCGCGGCATTTGGAAATGCAAGTTGCCTGATGGAAGCTACAACGAGGTGCATCATTGCTACGATTTCGGCGTAACGCTGATGACGATCGGTGATATGATGCCCGCAACGCAAAAGCGCGAGATGGTCGATTTCTTTGTCCGCGAATTAAAAACGCCGACGTGGATGCGTGCGCTTTCTACCCGCGACCTTGATGTAACGTTTAGCATCCGGCCCGACCACCAATGGACGGGTGCATATTGCTCATGGCCCGCACTTGCCTTAAGCGGCCTGTTCGCCGCCGGCGCGGTCGATCTGGCAAATGATTGGATCAAGGGCCTGGCGAAGACGAGCATGCAGGGGCCGTATGCTCAGGCCCATTTTACCGAGAGTTTTTACACGCCCGAATCGAACGGCGCCGCATCAAAATCGCCGTCGGATCAGCCATACATAAATGATTGGGCGTGTGTATCAGGGTGCAATTATCTCGAACCGATAGTTGATTCGCTCTTTGGTGTGAACGCGGGCCTGTTTGACGGCATTACGGCAAAACCGCAGTTTGGCAAGTTCGACCCGAAGGCTGAATTGCGAAATATCAATTATCAGGGCAAACGGCACACAGCCGGCAAGAACGGCATTCGCCCGGAATAGATCTAGATGAATTGCCGCTAGCTTTTTGCGGGTGGATTGTGCAGAGATGAATTGCCACTAGCTTTAGCTAGTGGACCGAAGCGAATTTTGGCTGAAGCCCTAAGGAGTATGCTTTTGTTTGAGATTCGGCAAAGCCGCTGCTCTTTCATTACATTTTTCCACTAGCTAAAGCTAGTGGCAATTTATAAGACATATGAAGATCTTGCTTACTCTACCGATCGCTTTTCTCGCATTACTATCTGGTGCGGCCAACCTGTTTGGTCAAGGCACTTCGCCGGCACTTCTCCAGATCAGCGACCGATACTGGATGCAGCCGGATGTCGTGTACGGCAGTGCCAACAACACGCCGCTCAAACTCGACATCTGGTATCCGCGCGATAACCAGAACCCGACGACAACGGTCGTTTACATCCACGGCGGCGGCTGGGTTTTTGGATCAAAGGAAGGCTCGGTCTTTCAGTTCCTGCCGTACCTGGAACGCGATTGGCGTGTTGTAAATGTCGAGTACCGGATGGCGTCGAATTCCCTCGCACCCGCAGCGGTCGAAGACACCCGTTGTGCCCTGCGCTGGATCTACCGCAACGCCGCGCAGTACAAGTTCGATACGTCGAAAATTATTCTCACCGGACATTCGGCCGGCGGGCATTTGTCATTGATCACCGGTATGCTGCCCGAAAAGACGCCGCTCGACAACCGATGTTTTGCCGACCCCAAATTTGGCGATGTTCCGATGAGGCCCGCGGCGATCGTCAATTGGTACGGAATCAGCGACGTGAACGATCTGATCCAGGGGCCGAATGTGAAGAACTACGCAATGATGTGGATGGGCGCAATGCCGAACGCCGCCGAAGTCGCAAAAGGCGTTTCGCCGCTGACCTATGTCCGTACCGGGCTGCCGCCGATACTCACATTCCACGGTGACCAGGACCCCGTCGTGCCATATTCACAGGCGACCCGACTGCATGAAGCCCTGAACAAAGCCGGCGATGTTAACAAATTGATCACCATAAAAGGCGGCGGCCACGGCGGATTCTCGCAAGCCGATTATGCCAATGCGTACGATGAGATCTGGAAATTCTTGAAAGATAACCAAGTAATGGAAAAGTAGTAAGAAATTGAGAACGTATTAGAATGAGGATGTCTGAAAACATTGACCTATCCAGGATGGAGGCATTTTGAAAGCGGATCAGACGGATAGAGCGTATCAAGACGGATAGATCCGTAAAGATCCGCTCAGTCCGCTTGATCCGCGTTCAAAAATATCTTCGTGTCTCAGACTGTCTTTTCAGACACCCTACTTTAACGGCTTTAGGCAAAATGAAGATCACAGATATCAAGGCAACGACCGTAACCGTTCCCCTTGAAGCTCCGCTGCGGCATGCGGCGGGTTGTCATTGGGGAAGATTTGTCCGAACGATCGTTGAGGTCGAGACCGACGAAGGCATCACCGGTTTGGGCGAAATGGGCGGCGGCGGCGAATCGGCCGAGGCCGCGTTTCGGGCGATGAAAGCCTATTTGGTTGGTCATGATCCGGCACGGCTTGAAGAAATGCGTTTCAAGATCGCCAATCCAACAGCGTCGCTCTACAACAATCGGACGCAAATTTTGGCGGCATTGGAATTTGCCTGTCTCGACATCATTGGCAAAAAATGGGGCGTGCCTGTTTACGACATTCTTGGCGGCAAACTGCAGGACGAGGTCCCGTTCGCATCGTATCTTTTCTTCCGTTATCCGAACCCAAAGGACGGCAGCGGCGAAGTGAGAACTGTCGATCAGCTTGTTTCGCACGCAAAAGATCTAAAAGCAAAGCACGGCTTCTTTGCACATAAATTAAAAGGCGGTGTTTTCGATCCCGTTTACGAACTTAAGTGTTATCGCGCGCTGGCCGAGGAATTGGGAAGCGGCCCAATGGAAGGTGATTCGTTCCGGTTCGATCCTAATGCGTCGTGGTCAACCGAGCAGGCGATCTGGTTCGGCCAGCAGATCGAGGATATCAATAACGACTATCTCGAAGACCCTGTTTACGGCCTTCACGGAATGCGGCGCACGCGCGAAAAGGTGCGAATGCCTCTTGCGACGAACACGGTCGTTGTCAATTTCGAACAGCTTGCGGCGAATGTTCTTGATACGGCCGTTGACGTGATCCTGCTTGACACAACATTCTGGGGCGGCATTCGCCAATGCGTAAAAGCGGCGGGCGTTTGCGAGACGTTTCAGCTTGGCGTTGCCGTACACTCATCCGGCGAATTGGGAATTCAGCTTGCAACCATGCTGCATCTCGGTGCCGTCATACCAAATCTAAGCTATGCGGCCGACGCGCATTATCATCACTTGGCCGACGACATTATCGAAGGCGGGCTGATGAAATACGAAGGCGGCAAGATCAAGGTGCCGACTGGTCCGGGGCTCGGCGTTACGCTTGACCGCGACAAACTGGCCGAGTACGCCGAGCTTTACAAGCGCCTTGGCGGTTATCCCTACGATCAGGATCCGCTAAGGCCTGATTGGACGCCGACCGTTCCGAACAACCGATGGGCCGATCCGAACGACGCCCGCCGGCCCGAGATACCGTATTAGTTTTTTATGCAGCAGTTTTTACGCAGTGCAGTTCTGATCCTTACCCTTGCCTTGCTTTCGCACGCCATATTTCCGCAATGCGAGATAGCGGTAGGTAAAGGCGAGCCGGCGGCAGAATGGAACGACATTTTTACGCGCAGCGGCCCCGGTTGGACCGGCGGCGATACGACCGTTTCGATCGAGCTGCCGAATGGCGATTCGGCATTCTTTTTTTCTGACTCGTTCATTGCGGAAGATCCGCAACTGCCGGGCGACGGTTCGGTCTATACGAACGAGAACGGGCTTCGCCTGCGCAAGCCAAACTGCCTGCCGCCGATCTGCGGGCCAAAACCCGAGGTCATCCATTACGTTTACAACAGCATCGTTGTCCGTTCAAAGGACGGCAAGACAATGCGGACGCTGACCGGGCCGAAGGACAAGAATGGCTATTCAACATCCTATTTTAAGCCGAAGAGTGACAGCCCGAATCATATGTATTGGCTCGGCGATCCGATCATCGTCGAGGTTGGCGGCAAGAAAAAGATCTGGATGTTCCTGAACGAATGGGATGTCGCGAGGCCTTTCGATAAGGCATTCTGGATCAAATACCGCGCCCAGGCGATCGCACAAATGGATGCGGAAACGCTTGCGATCGAAAAGATCGTAGATCTGAAAAATAAGACAGACGAGGCCGTCTGGGGCATCTCACTTTGGCTCAACGACAAGAACGAATTATATATTTGGGGAATGCGGAACGAGGGCGAGATAAAGACGGCGAAGAAGTCGTCGCTCGCCATTGCGAATAAATTCAAAAAGCTTTACATCGCCAAGGTCGATGCGTCGAAAGGCCTTGAACACGCGGTCGATCTTAAGAACTGGACGGCGTGGGACGGCAAGTCATTTTCAAAAGACCTTAATGCCCGCAAGTCGATCATTCCCGAAAACGACAGCATCAGCGACGAACTCGCCATTCGCCGGCTGAACATAAACGGAAAGCCGATCTTTGTGATGGCAACGTTCGACACATCGGTCGGCTACTCGGATTGGCGGGATCTTTACCTATATTCCGCATGCGAACCGCAGGGCCCGTTCAGATCGAAGCATCACTTCTATCGAACACCGACGGCCGGAATGACAAAATTGCCTGGAATGATCGAAGGGCAATCGCTGCAAAGCGGTTTGAGCGTTTATAATCCGCATATGCACCCGCAGTTTATCGAGGACGGAAAGATACTTGTTTCGTACAACAGTAATCTTCCGTTCGGCTCAAAGCCGGGTGATTCTATCTATGCGGATTTCTATCGTCCGCGATTCGTTTGGGTGCCGATAGCGGGCCTGCAAAAATAATGAAACTCGTTTGTTTTGATCCAAAGAATATTACACATGCGGGCGAACGTCGTTACCGCATCGGAGCGTTGATCGATGATGATCAGATCGCGGACCTAACGCCTTCGATCCTGCCGATGGGCCTCAGCGGTTCCGAGATACTGAGGTGCTATGACCTGGCGGCCGGATTTATCGGCCCCGCCATGGAGGCAGTTGAGAGCGGACAACTTCCTGTTGTAAGCCTTGATGATATAAGGCTTGAAGCACCCGTGCCGCGGCCGTCAAAGATCATCTGCATCGGGCTGAACTACCTCGACCATGTAACAGAAAGCGGTGCCGAGATACCAAAAAACCCACTGATATTTTCAAAATTCGATACATGTGTATGTGCGCCGGAGCAGCCGGTCCTGTTGCCGACAGGAAGCGAACAGGTTGATTTTGAGGCCGAACTGGCCGTAGTTATCGGCCGCCGTGCAAAGAACATCGAGCTTGAAAACGCGATGGACCATGTTTTCGGCTACACCAATTTTAACGACGTCTCTGCCCGCGATATGCAGTTTGCCGACGGGCAATGGCAGCGTGGAAAATCATGCGATACGTTTGCCCCGTTCGGGCCGTTCGTTGCGACGAAAGATGAGATCGCCGATCCGCATAAGCTGCGAATTCAATTTAGGTTGAATGATGCGACGATGCAGGATTCGAACACGGACCAGCTGATCTTTAGAATACCGGAATTGATCGAATATATTTCGCGTTCGATCACGCTCGAACCCGGCGACATCATTGCTACCGGCACACCGCCCGGTGTCGGGTTTGCACGCAAGCCGCCGGTATTTCTGAAAGATGGCGACGTTTGCGAGGTCGAGATCGAAGGCCTCGGCATTTTGTACAATGTCGTTTCAGCGGGTTAGCGTTTGGGTTAAAGGGTTTTTTAACACAAAGACCACTAAGTTGAAGACACAAAGGACACAAAAGCCCGATCGTTATAGTTTCAATAGTGTAGATCCGAGCGGCGAAAAAGTTCATGTTCGATCTAACAGGCAAAACAGCTTTGGTCACCGGTGCCGCCTCAGGCATCGGTGAGGCGGTTGCGAAAGCACTCGCCAACGCCGGTGCGTTTGTTTACGTCGCCGATGTGGATGCAGCGAACGGCCGTCGCGTCGCAGGCGATATCGGTGCGCAGGCTGCCTTCTGCGAACTTGACCTGATTCAGGGTGCTCAAACCTGCGAGTCCGTCAAGGACATTGTGCATGCGGAAAAAGGCCGTCTCGATATTCTTGTCAACAATGCCGGGATCGGCCACGTCGGCACTATTCTTGAAACGACCGCCGACGATCTTGATAGGCTTTATGCCGTCAATGTCCGCGGTATGTTCGATCTGACCAAGGCGTTCATTCCGGGCATGATCGAACGGCGCCATGGCGTGATCATCAATACGGCATCTATCGGCGGTGTTATCGCGATAAAGGACCGCCTTGCTTATTGCACCACCAAATTTGCTATCGTCGGATTCACAAAATGCCTCGCTCTTGACCATGCCGGGCAGGGCATTCGCGCAAATGCGGTCTGCCCGGGCCGTGTCGAGACACCGTTCGTCACCAAGCGCATTTCGGAATATCCCGATCCGAAAAAGGCCTACGACGATATGGCATCCACGCAGGCAGTCGGCCGCATGGGCACACCGGAGGAAATAGCCGCCGCGATAGTGTATCTTGCCAGCGACGAGGCCGCTTTTGTTACAGGAACGGCATTTGAGATCGACGGCGGTTTCGCGGTCGGCAAGTAGCTGCCTGTAAACAACGAAGCTCGATCATCGCGCACCAGCAATTCCCGCCGCGAGCGATCATCCAAATATCATCAATAGTTGCAGTGAACTGTCGGCGAGCATCATTTGTTGCAAAAATGTGCACGGAGCTATTGACACGGATGCAACGATCAATGTATCTTCTGTGTGCATATACCCTAAATGCACCACACGTTGCAATCGTAAAACCGCTCGCCCCGGACATTTTGGGGTTCAGAAAGTGTCTCCGGCCAGCGTTTTAACAGCCTCCGACCTGAGTTGAGCAAGACATGGCAGCTCGAACAAAAAACAAAGCAGATGCCGGCGTAAGAAAAAGTGCGCGAAAACCGCCGCGGAATGGATCGCCCGCCGGAGATGACAGGTCCAACGGGCAAACACCGCTTGAGGCCCGCTTTCTTGAAGCTCAAACAAAACTTAGCCGAAGCCGAAAACAGCTTTTAGGCCAGATCCTGGCCGAAGCGCACGAAACATTCTTTCTATCATCGCGGGAAATGGGGCGGCGCTACAGCGTCGATTCGGCAACGATAGTTCGGACCATCCAGGCGATGGGCTATGAGAAGTTCGCCGATTTTGTTCAGGACCTTCGAAATCATTTTGTTACGCAGATCACGCCCTATGCCGCAATGCGCGCGGCCACGCAAAAGCACCGAAGCGTTGCGGATTACGTAAGTCTCAGCCTCGACAAAGACCTCGAAAACCTGAACGCGCTCAAGGCCGGGTTCGATGTGAACAAGATCATCGAGGTCGCCGCTCAGATACGCACTTCACGTCGCATCATTGTCATCGGACTCGATTTTGCCGCCTCGCTTGCTATCTCGCTCGCCTACGGCCTCGTCCGTTTGGGCCATAATGCCGAGGCACCTGTCGGAACAAGCGGTTCGATCCAGAATCAGCTGAATATGATGACGAGCAAGGATCTGCTCGTTGCGATCAGCTTCGGCAAATGCCTGCGCGAAACGGTCGAGGCGGCCAAGCGTGCAAAGCGAAACGGTATTCCGACGCTTGGTTTGACCGACAATGACCGCACGCCGATCGCCCGCATTTGCGGCCGCACCGTCATTGCATCGACCGCCCGGGCTTCGTTCATTGATTCATATGTCGCTCCGATGGCGGCGATCAACGCAATTCTGGTCGCGTGCGCCCACAGCCAGCCGAAACGGGCGCTCAAACTACTTGAAAAGTTTGATAAAGAATCCGGTTCAGGCGAACGCTGGTACGAAGAGGTTGAGGCGCTTCGAAAGAACGGCCGCTGAGCGGCACAGGCCCGATCTCCAATGAGAGATGGAAAGGAACAAGCAAGGGCGGGCTATCTATTGGCAATAGATCTACAGAATCCTTTGGTTAGTGAGGTTAAAGAAAATGCGAAAGTTCAAACATTTCATCGGCTCTTGTGCGATCGTCGCGGCGGTTTCCTTTTGCTCCCTTGTCCATTCACAAACAACGACCTCAACGATCGAAGGAACGGTCACCGACCCGAACGGTGCGGTCATTCCCGGAGCGACGGTCACAGCAACCGGCTCAAACTTGGCGGTCGAGCGAAGCGTTGTGACAAACGACGCGGGGCTTTATCGTTTCGTTGCCCTACCGGCTGGCACCTACACGCTCAAGTTGTCGCACACCGGATTTGCCGAAGGCGTTTACAACGTCGAGCTCACACTGAATCGGGTCGCAACGTTCAATGTGCAGCTCCAGGTTGCCGGCGGTGTGACCGGCGAGGTCACGGTAACCAGTGAGCTTCCGCTGATCGAGCCGAATGCTTCGAACACAGGCCGCACGATCTTGCCGGAGCAGATCAAAACGCTTCCGGTCAACGGCCGCGAATACCTTGATCTGATGCAGCTTGTGCCCGGTGTTGCCATCAACCGCCAGGCGGATGCCGGCAGCGACAAGTCGAACCCGGTGCTCGGCGAACGCAGCGGCAACAATAATTTTCTGATAGACGGCCAGCCGAATAAGGATACGGTCAACGGCGGCCCGGCGGCACAGTTCAACCAGGAAACGATCGCCGAATTTCAGGTGCTCACCACCGGCTATAAGGCCGAATTCGGCCAGGCATCCGGCGCGATCGTAAACGTCATTACAAAAAGCGGCGGCAACGCTTTTCACGGCGTAGGTTCGCTGTTTCTTCGCAATGACGCATTTGATTCGGCAAACTCGCTTGATTCGAGTGTTACCGACGCTCCTGAACTTGAACGCTACGATTACAGTGTCGCGCTTGGCGGGCCGATCATTAAGGACAAGATATTCTTCTTTGGCTCTGCAGAAAGGATCACGGAAGACCGGGTACTCAATTTTCTATTTCCCGATACCGGCAATCCGGTCGTCAACCAGCTTCTCGAAGACCAGGAAAATCCATACAACAATCCGTCGCGAACGCGCGAAACGCGTGCGTTCCTAAAACTTAATCAGCAGTTTGGCCGCCACCAATTGACGCAAGAGGTGAATTACACCAACGGGAACGTGAGCGAATTCCTGCCGCTTTCCTCCGCCGGGAGCCTTCCGTCGGCACGCAACAACACTGGTTTCCGAAAACTGCTGCTCGGGTTTGGCGACACGGTGCTTTTGGGCAACAAGGGCAACCCTTTCATCCTTACGCTCCGCGGCGGTTATCGCGGCGAACCGTCAAGCATACGTCCGGCGCACCCGGAAGCGGGCGGTTCGACGTTCTATGGCCCGTTTAGCGCCAATGGATGCTGTTTTCTTCTCGGCGACCTTCCGTCCGTTTCATTTGGCAATGCACGGTCGGCCTCAAATCTTGATCAGAAATATACGTCGCTCTCGGCAAACGTTAATAAATTGATCCGTGATCACGACGTAAAATTCGGCTGGAACTTTTTACGGACAAAGGTCGATGGTGTCGACGCTCGGGTGGTCCAGATACAGCTTTTTGGGACCACGTCCGATTTCGCCCAATATGGCCCGCTTGCCGGCGGTATTCCGCTGATCGCCGTTGTCGGCGGCAATACGCCAAAGGACGACGAGATACACCTCAACAATTATTACAACGCGCTTTATGTCCAGGACGACTGGAAGCTTTTAAAAAATCTTACCCTGAACCTCGGCATTCGGTGGGACCATGATTCAGAGTTCGACGCGAAGCACAATTTTTCGCCCCGCGTCGGCGTCGCCTGGTCGGTTACGCCAAAAACGGTGATCCGCGGCAATGTCGGGATATTTTACGACCAGTTTCGTCTCGGATTGGTGCGAAATGTTCCCAGTTTTGGCGGAACCGACCAACGCGGTTATCAATCTCTTTTGTTTCCGCGTTTGCTCTATGGTTCGCCGTCGTTCGTCTCAAGCATAGGCTTGCTCCTTCTGGGAAACGGGCCATGCCTATCCAACGGCTTTGTCGGCAATTTGACCGATCAGCAGATCACTTCGGCCGGCCTGACGTGCCCATTGGCACCGTCGCTGCCGTTTGTCGGCGTTGACCGCCTAAATAATGTAGTTGCACCCGGACACGCGCTCATTCCGGCAAATACCGTTGTGACGATCGACAACGTTCAGTCGCTGTCGGGGCTTACGCCGGACCAATACGCGGCCCAGGCAAGTGCCGCCGTTGGCCAGCCGGCCGGATATTTCAGTTGGGGCGATTTTGGGCTTCTTACCAATCCGATCGTTCCGGCAAACGCCGTTCCGACACGCGTGGACGGCACTTTTAAGACGCCGCATACGCTTGGGTTCAGCGTCGGCGTTCAGCGCGAGATAACCGATGACATGGTTTTTGAGGCCGACTATTTCCACCGTGAGATACGCAATATCCTCGGCCCGCGGCTAAGCAACCTCGCCTACGAATCAAGGCTTCCGGGCCGAAATCGAACATTCCTTGAGCCGTATCCGTCCGGCCCGATCGTTACATTTGGCCCATTCTTTGAGGGCAAATATGACGCGTTGGTGCTTAGCCTGAACAAGCGGCTGAGCAAACGATTTGCCTTTGGGGCCAACTATACTTACGCGAACGCGACCGACAATTCACTCGGGATAATGACCAGGCCGTCCGACAATTTTATCGGGACCGTTCCGGTGGTCACCGAAACAGCGACCGGGGCGACAAACGCCAGCGGTTCGTTCACCGCCGCGAACGGAAACTTTATCGAAAAGGCGGGGACCTTCTGGAACGGTCCCGACCGCGACAAGGGGCCTTCTGACCTGTCCATCGACCACATCTTTCAGATGAACGGCCTTGTGCAGCTTCCGTGGCAGTTTCAGATCAGCGGCATCTTTCGCGCACAGAGCGGTTTCCATTTCAGCCGTTCGGTCGAATTCATCGACCCTGACGGCGATGCAAATACGAACCAGATCGATCTGGAAGGCGGAAGAAATGCTTTTACCTCGCCCGCGTTCGTAAACCTTGATGTGCGGTTTGCAAAACGGTTCGATATCGGCGACCGCGTGAAGATCGATGCGTTCTTCGAGTTCTTCAATGTGTTCAATCACAAAAACCCGGCAGCGGTCGGCACACAGACCGGGATCACGGGACAGCCCTTTGGTGCGGCGACCCAGGTGCTGCCCGGCCGCGAAGGCCAGATCGGATTCAGGATAGAGTTCTAGCCGCGGGCAGCCGACGATCTGCGATCTGTGTGTCAACGGTCTCTTAAACACAAAGACCGCTAAGGTGAAGACACAAAGGGCACAAAGGTATTTGCGATCGTTACAGTCCACTACTTTGGAGGCATTTGGTGAAAGTATTAAATTCGATCCGCCTCGTCGCGCTTGTTCTATGTTTGATGTGCGGCCCCATGGCACAGGTATTCCCTGCCCAGAGCGCCGACTATGACATTGTCATCCGCAATGGCCGCGTGCTGGACGGTGCGGGCAATCCGTGGATCGCGGCGGATGTTGCAATAAAGGATGGGCGATTCGTACGGATCGGAAAGATAACCGGAAAAGGCCGCCAAGAGATCGATGCAACGGGCCGTTATGTCTCGCCTGGTTGGATAGACATGATGGACCAGTCAGGCGGTGTGCTGCCGCGAAACGGCCTCGCCGAAAACAAACTGCGGATGGGCGTTACTACCGCTATCGGCGGCGAAGGCGGAACGCCGGTCGCGGTGGACAAGATCCCGGAATATTTCGCCGGCCTTGAAAAAAATGGCATCAGCATAAACTTCGGCACTTACTTCAGCGAAACACAGGCCCGCGTTGCGGTGCTCGGACAGGATTCGCGGGCGCCGACGGCTGAGGAGCTCAACCGGATGAAGGCGATCATGGCACAGGCGATGAAAGCCGGTGCCATGGGAATGACGACGGCGCTGATCTATCCTCCGTCAAGCTATGCAAAGACCGGTGAGTTGATCGAAATGGCAAAGGTCGCCGGCGAATACGGCGGCATCTACGCAAGCCATATTCGCGGCGAAGGAAAGGAACTTGTCGAAGCGATCGACGAAGCGATAGCGATCGGCGAAAAAGGCGGTTTGCCGGTCGAGGTCTTCCACCTTAAGGCCGCGTATCAGCCCGGCTGGGGCACACTGATGCGGGCCGCCGGCGAAAAGATCGAACAGGCCCGGGCACGCGGCGTCGATGTCGCGGCGGATATGTATCTCTACACGGCGGGCGGAACCGGCCTCGAGGCGGTGATACCTTCGTGGGCATTTGAAGGCGGCACCGCAAAGCTTCGCGAGCGGCTGACCGACCCGGCAACGCGTGCACGCCTCAAGCAGGAAATAAAAACCGGCTCACCCGGTTGGTGGAACATCGTCGAAGCGGCCGGCGGTTGGGACAATATCGTTCTCGCTAACGCGCAGAACAAAGAGAACTCGCGATTTGTCGGCAAGAACCTTTCGCAGATCGCAAAGGAATGGAACAAAGAACCGGCGGATGCGGCATTTGACCTTGTGCTCGCGGGACAAGGCCGCGTCTATGCGCTCTATCACATGATGAGCGAGTCCGATATCGCGGCGGCACTCAAATTTCCGTGGACAAGCATCGGCAGCGACGCCGGTGCAGCACTAAAACCCGGCGAGACCGACATTCTCGGCCTCCCGCATCCGCGTGCGTATGGGAACTTTCCACGCCTGATCGCCAAATATGTTCGCGCGGAGAAGGTGCTTACTTTACCCGAAGCCATCCGAAAGATGACCTCGTGGCCGGCAACACGAATGCGGCTCGCGTCGCGCGGAATGATAAAGGAAGGGCTGTGGGCCGACGTTGTCATTTTCGATTACGACAAGATCGAGGACAGGGCAACATATCAACAGCCGCTTGAGGGGCCGGTTGGTATCGACTACGTATTTGTGAACGGCCAGATCGTGATCGATCACGGAAAACATACCGGTGCAAGGCCCGGCAAAGTTCTCTATGGGCCTGGGAGGATCCAATGAATTGGACAGGAGCCATTTTTACTCCCCGTTACTTCAATATGGCACTTACACCGCATGCGGGCCAAAACTCGGCCATCGAGATACGCGAGATCGGCGGTACGCGCGAAATGCGCCTGGTCGAAAAGCTTCAGACCGCCGTTTGGGGCCTGCCTGACCTGGATGTCGTTCCGCTTTATCATTTAGCGGCCGCGCAGGCGGCCGGTGGTGCGTTGCTCGGAGCATTTTCGGAAGGCGAGCTGATCGGGTTTGCGTACGGGTTCGTCGGGCTTGAGGACGGACGCATCACGCATCACTCCCACATGCTCGCTGTCAGGCCGGAGTACAGAAATTTCAGCGTCGGCTACCGGCTAAAGCTCGCCCAGCGTGAGTTTGTTTTGCGGCAGGGAATCGACGAAATGACGTGGACGTTCGACCCGCTGCAGAGTTTGAATGCGCATTTTAACTTTGCCCGGCTCGGCGTTACAGCGAACCAGTATTTTATCGATTTTTACGGGAATGATGCGGCCAGCTTTCTTCACCGCAACGGTACTGACCGCCTGTGGGTCAGATGGAAGCTCTCAAGCCCGTTGGTCGAAGCGAAGATCGCCGGCCGAACCGGCGGCGGCCGGGCAGATAGCGATGCTGCCGTGATCGTGGACACCGGCGCTGACGGCTTGCCGGTATTTCTTGGGCTCGATCCCGCAGCCGACAAGGCCGTAATTCGCATTCCGTCGCACATTACGGCCTTGGAAAAGAACTATGCTGAGCTTGCTTCAGCATGGCGGACAGCCACGAGGCGGGCGTTCACTGAAGCCTTTACAGCGGGATTTCGGGCGACTGATTTTCAACGCGGTGAAGAAGCAGGCAGCTACTTGCTCGAACGCACGGATGCAGCCGGGCTTTAAGGATATTGAAGTATGCAAACCAACGCACCAGCGACAGCACAAGGGCCAAAAAATTTGATCAGCAGGCGTGAGATGCTAATGGGCGGAGCACTGGCTGGGCTCACTATTCTGGGCGCGCCGATGCTGAATTTCGGCAGGTCGCGCATTCCGGGCGGCGGAGCGGTAGAGTATTCAACCCGGGCGATCGATCTCGTAAAGCGCTCGACCGTGATCGATATGCTCGCCCCGATGACGCTTGATTTCAATAAGCAGGAAAAATGGTTCAAAGATCCGGACAGCTTCACGGCCGCCGATCTTCAGCCATTCAAGGAATCGGGGATCAACATAATTCACCCGGCCATCGGCATGGGCGGAATGGAGGCCTATTCCGAAGTGCTTGAGTTCTTTGCGTTTTGGAACGGATTTATCGCCGCCCATGCCGACGACTTTATGCGTGTTGACAGCGCGGACGATTTCGGCCGTGCAAAAGCCACTGGAAAGATCGGCGTCATTCTCGGCCTGCAGAATTCCGATCAGTTTCGCAAACCCGCCGATGTTGATCTTTTTCGCGCTTTGGGGCAGCGGGTTTCGCAGCTTACATACAATTCACGAAACTTTATCGGCAGCGGTTCGACCGAACGCAGCGACAGCGGCGGCATATCCGACTTTGGGGCCCGCATTATCGAGCGGATGAACAAGGTCGGGATGGCCGTGGACGTTTCGCACTGCGGCGACCGAACAACGCTTGATGCGTTCGATCTATCAAAAAAGCCGGTCCTGATCACACATTCAAATTGCCGCGCTCTGGTCCCCGGCCATCCGCGGTGCAAAACCGATGAGGCAATTAAAAAGGTCGGTGCCGCCGGCAGCGTGATGGGCATAACTGGCGTTCGAATGTTCGTAAAAGCAGACGAGCCGACGACGATCGAAGATGTGCTCAACCATTTCGATCACGTTCGCAAATTGATCGGCCCCGAACATCTCGGCGTCGGCAGCGACATCGATCTTTATGGTTACGATGCAATGCCGCCCGAACTCAACAAACAGCTTCGCGCCGGCTATAAGGGCAGCTATGGCTTCCGCGAAAAGATAGATATCGAAGGGCTGGACCATCCAAAACGGATGTTCGATCTGACTGAAGGCCTTATCCGCCGCAAATACAGCGATGCCGATATTCAAGGCATTCTGGGCGGCAATTTCTCCCGCGTGCTTAAAGAGATCTGGACCATTTGATCGGGGAATAATATGAAAACATCGCAATTCGTTCGTCTATTTACAATTGTCCTCATCGCGCTTTGCGGCCTTGGCCCGCTAAGCGCGCAGAACACCGCACCGTTTGAAGGCTTTGACGATTACGTGAACCGGTCGATGAAGGAATGGGAAATTCCGGGCATGGCCGTTGCCATCGTCAAGGATGACAAGGTCGTTTTTGCAAAAGGCTACGGCGTTCGCGATATCGGCAAGCCGGCGCCCGTTGATGAACATACTCTTTTTGCCATAGGTTCGTCGTCAAAGGCGTTTACCGCCGCAAGCCTGGCGATACTGATGGACGAAGGCAAGCTCAAATGGGATGATCCGGTCACAAAATACCTTCCGGGATTTCAGCTTTACGATCCGTATGTCACGCGTGAAATGACCGTCCGCGATCTGCTGACGCATCGGATCGGCCTCGAACGCGGCGATCAGATCTGGTACGCAACGCCGTATAGCCGCGAAGAGATACTGCGCCGCATCCGCTACCTTCCCCCTTCATCAAGCATGCGTTCGAAATTCGGCTACCAGAATATCATGTTCCTTGCCGCCGGCCAGATCGTTCCGTCAGTCACTGGCAAAAGCTGGGACGACTTTGTCGCCGAACGCATTTTTACCCCGCTCGGAATGAAGGAGTCGGACACCACCATCCGCGCATTGGCCCGATCAAATGACGTCGCATCACCGCATGTAAAGGTCGATGATAAGGTCCAAACCGTGCCGTGGCGAAATATCGACAACATTTCTCCGGCCGGATCAATAAATTCAAATGTCGTTGATATGGCCCAATGGGTCCGTCTTCAGCTTGGCAAGGGCAAGTTCGCCGGCAAACAGGTGATCAGCGAGGCGGCGATAAAAGAAATGCAGACGCCGCAGACGATCATCCGGATCGAGGGCCTTTATCCCATCATGTATCCCGACGCCCATTTTCTTAACTACGGAATGGGCTGGTTTCTCAGCGATTTTCGCGGCAGCAAACTGGTCGAGCACGGCGGTGCTATCGACGGAATGCGTGCCCTTGTCGCGATGATACCTGAGAAGAATATCGGCGTCGTGATCCTGACCAATCTCAACGGCACCGTTCTGCCGCAGTTTCTCGCGTACCGCATCTTTGATTCATATCTCGGCGAACAGCCGACGGACTGGGCCTCCGACGGATTTAAGAAGATAAAGGCCGCGGAAGAACAGGCCAAGGCCGCCGCCGCAAAGGCAGATGCAGCCCGCGTTATGGGCACGAGGCCTTCGCTTGAACTGAAGGACTACGCCGGAAAATATCGAAGCGAGATCTACGGCGATGTCGAAGTAAAGTTGACCGACGGAAAATTGACTATCGGGTTCGGCCCAAACTATGACGGGGCGATTGAACATTGGAATTACGATACCTTCCGCGTTACGTGGAAAGATCCCGTCCTCGGCAAAGGCCTGATCAGATTTGACCTGGATACAAAGGGCAAGGCCGCCTCGTTGGACCTCGGCATCATGGGCGCATTCAAGCGTGTTCCGTAGGCAGCGCGCGATAAGCAACGTTTTTTGAGGAGATAGATCGGAATGAGAAAGAAGTTTACATCGGCGATCGTAGCCTATCTTTTGCTGTCAACATTCGTGTTCGGCCAGGTACCGAGTTCTGCGCCTGTCCCTGAAAAAACGGGCACGGCCGATGAGGCCTTGCCTGCGAAAGGTTCGGGGACGCATGAAATGACGCCCGCGGATATCGAGGCATTTCTCGACGGCATTGTGCCGCTTGAACTCGCCCGGCAAGATATCGGCGGGGCCGTGATCACGATCGTAAAAGACGGGAAACCCTTCTTTGCAAAAGGTTACGGTTACTCCAACGTAAAGGAGCAAAAGCCTGTCTCTCCATCCGAAACGCTTTTCCGGCCGGGCTCGATATCGAAACTTTTTACCTGGACCGCCGTTATGCAGCTTGTCGAACAGGGCAAGCTTGACCTTAACCGTGACGTCAATGAATACCTGGACTTCAAGATACCGGATGCATTCGGACAGCCGATAACGCTGACCAATATCCTCACTCACACTGCCGGGTTTGAGGAACAGGTCAAGGACCTGATCACATTCGAACCCAAGTCGCCGGATCTTGGGCAATATCTGAAAACGCATATTCCATCGCGCATCTTTCCGCCCGGAAAGGTCCCGGCCTATTCAAATTACGCTACGGCGCTGGCGGGCTATATTGTTCAGCGCATTTCGGGCGAGCCTTTTGAACAATACATTAACGAGCATATTTTCAAGCCGCTCGGCATGACGCATTCGACCTTTCTGCAGCCGCTTCCGCCTGAGCTTGTTCCATTTATGTCCGAAGGCTACGAACTTGCGTCCAGCGAGCCGAAGAAGTTTGAGATAATACCGGCCGGCCCGGCGGGCGCGCTCAGCAGTACGGGCGATGATATGGCCAAGTTCATGCTCGCCCACCTGCAGCAAGGCCGGCTTGGCGATGCACAGATACTAAAGCCCGAAACTGTAAAACTAATGCACAGCCCGCTGTTCGGGCTTGATCCTGCGGCAAATTCGATGGCACACGGATTTTACGAAGAATCGCGAAACGGGCATCGGATAATCGGCCACGGCGGCGACACCATCTATTTTCATAGCGACCTTCATTTGGTACAGGACGCGGGGCTCGGATTTTTTATCTCATTCAACAGCGCGGGCCGCGGCCTGGGATCGCCGAGAGCGGAGATATGGCACGCATTTCTCGACCGGTATTTCCCTTACACTCCGCCGCCGATCGCTGTCCCCGATACGGCAAAGCAAGATGCCGCAAGCGTCAGCGGCTCATATATGGTCAGCCGCCGGGGCGACGGATTTCTAAAGGCATTCGCGATCATCGGCGAGACGACCGTTGCTCCGGCCGAAGACGGAACGATCATAGTTGCCGACCTTCTCGGAACAAACGGAAAGCCAAAGCACTGGCAGGATATCGGCGGGATGAAGTTCCGCGAGGTCAACGGACAAGATCTGCTTGTTTTCAAACCGGATGAGAACGGACGGATGCAGTTGATAATTCCATATCCGTTCATGGTCTTTAA
>JADLDC010000329.1 GCA_020846885.1 Acidobacteriota bacterium
AGGTCCAATTGGCACTATGACGATATCTTCTGGAAACAGGTGGACGGCAAAGTTGAACTGCTGACCGGATTTCCTGAAGGCGGCCAGGGCGTACCGAAATTAAAGGAGTTCGATGCAGTGCTCAGAAACTCTTCCGCTCGCTCCTCCGATAAGGCCATCGCTATTGCCTGGTTAATGCACATCGGCGGCGATCTACATCAGCCTTTGCATACATCCGGCCGCGTGACGGAAAACGAACCAAAGGGCGATCAGGGCGGTAATCTTTTTCAACTTACCCCCGAAGGCACACCGCGTGCACAGCAGCTGAACCTGCATTGGTTCTGGGATTCGATCGTAAATCGGAACGTACTCCTAAAAGCGGGCATGTGCGAGCGCGATTATCTCGAATCGGCCGCAAAAAAAATGATGAAGGCCAATCCGTTCAGTTCGCTGCAGGCCGGCCTTAAACTCGGGCAGTATGAGGAGTGGCAGAAGGAAAGCTTTGCCTATGACAATACTGTGGTCTTCTCGCCGGACCTAAAACGAAATCAGATGCCTTCTGAAAAATACAAAAAGAAGGCGTTCAAATTAGCTGAACACCAACTTGCTCTGGCTGGTTACCGTTTGGGTGAAACACTGAATCAGATATTTACGCCAGAGCAAAGATAGCCCAACAACCAGGCCTTGGTCCGAAGAGTCTAGGAAGTCCGATCTCCCTGATGCCCGAAAGCGAATATATAATCTTTTGCGACGAGTCGGAATCCGAAGGAAAGTTCTACTCTAATTTTTATGGAGGGCTGATTGTCGGAGCGTCTCAATACAGACGAATCACGGAACGTCTAAATGCCAAAAAGGCTGAACTAAATCTTTTCGGCGAGATCAAATGGTCGAAGGTTACGGCGCGATATCTGACAAAATATGAAGATCTGGTTCAGTGCTTTTTCGAAGAGATCAAAGAAGGTAATGTGAAGCTGAGAGTTATGTTTCGACAGAATGCTCATGTGGCTGCGAATCTTAGCCGCGATGACCATGAGATGGGTTACTTCAAGCTCTACTATCAGTTTATTAAACATGCTTTTGGTTTGCAGTATATCGAGAGGTCGCAAGACGTGACCCGACTGCGTATCTATTTTGACCAGTTTCCCGATACGCGGGAAAAGGCCGAGCAGTTCAAAGGGTTCCTTCAAGGATTGGGATCTTATCGGGGATTTCGGGACAAGAATCTTAAACTCGAAAGAGAGAATATTACTGAAGTCCGGTCGCATGACCACGTTCTAATGCAGTGTCTGGATGTGGTGCTTGGCAGCGTTTGCTTCAGGTTGAACGATAGGCACAAGGCGAAGCCATCATCGTCTAACCGTCGTGGAAGCAGAACAATTGCTAAAGAAAAACTCTATAAAAGGATCCTGGCCGAAATTCGAAGTATGCGCCCTAACTTCAATATTGGCGAGAGCACTGGGCAAGATGGGGACCCAAACAATAGATGGCGGCACAGCTATCGTCACTGGAAATTCCGGTCAAGAGAATCAGAGTACAACGCGGAACTTACCAAGTCCAAGGGAATAAAAAATCGCCCCACTCTTCCTACGTAGTACCCAACGCATTACGCTAGGCTTCGGTCAAGCAGGGCGAACCTAATTACAGTGATAGGATAACATCAAAGGTTAACCCGAGCAACGAATTTAGATGAAAGATAGCCCTATTCTTGATTATTACCGCGATAAACTCGACGCGATCATTGAATCGATCCGCGAGATCGTCGATATCGAATCGCCGTCACTCGATGTCGAGCGCAGTCGTGCCGTTGTGGAATTCGTAGAGAGCGAGGCGCGTAAGATCGGGTCAGGCCTTGAGATCGAAAAGATCGCAGCTGAAGGTTACGGCGAACATCTCATAATTCGCGCTTTCCCCAACGCTGCGAAACCTGTCCTTCTTCTTGGCCATACGGATACCGTACACCCGATCGGCACGAACCTTACGAACCCGACCCGCATCGAGGGCGATAAATTTTACGGCTGCGGCATCTTCGATATGAAAGCTAATGTCGTAGTGATGCTCGAAGCCCTGCGATATTTTGCCGAAACGGGCACACGGCCCGCGCGGCCGATCAACATTTTGCTTTCTTGCGATGAGGAAGTCGGGAGTTTCACGGGACGCGAACTGGTCGAACGCGAAGGTTCGAACTCCGAGTATTGCATGGTCCTCGAACCGTCGGCCGCGGGCCGCGTAAAGACCGGGCGAAAAGGCACCAGCGTGTACGAGATCAAGGCCCACGGTGTCCCGGCCCACGCGGGGCTAGAGCCTGAAAAAGGAGCAAGCGCGATACTTGAAATCTCCCGCCAGATCGAAAGGATCTCCGCACTGAATGCTCCCGAAATTGGAACTACCGTAAACGTCTGCACCATTAAAGGCGGCACGACCACGAACGTCATTCCAGAACACGCCGCGTGCAGCGTGGACGTTCGCTTTTCGACCATGTTGGAAGCTGAACGCATCGATGCCGCAATTCGGCGCGTTGAGCCATTCGATGGCCGGGTTTCGCTTGAGATATCCGGCGGCATTAACCGTCCGCCAATGGAACGGACCGAGGCGGTTGCTGCACTATTTAAGAAGGCACATGATATCTCGGCCTCGTTTGGCTATGCGCTCAATGAAACACAGGTCGGCGGTGCATCCGACGGCAATTTTGTCGCGGCCCTGGGCGTGCCGGTCCTCGACGGCCTCGGCATCACCGGCGACGGAGCTCACACGCTGAACGAGCATATTCTCACCAACGATATCCCAAACCGTGCGACACTGATCACGATGATATTGATGGAGAATTGAGGAATCGAGCAGTTTAGGGGGCAGTGACGTTATCGATCGTTAGCTAGAAAGTACGTGGTAAAATATGTCGTCCCGGCGACGTTGAGCAATTTTACGCCGTCAAAAAAGAGAAATCCGGCGCGGCGAAAGGAAACATATGAGTGCAGTAAAAGACGAAATCAGATCATTAGTCGAACGTTTGCCCGAGGATGCATCGATCGAGGATGTTCAATATCATCTCTACGTTGTTGAAAAAGTACGAAACGGATTAGCGGCCGTCCATAAAGAAGGTGGCGTGACCCAGGAAATGGCTGAGGAGAAACTGGGCAAATGGCTCATCTCGTAATTTGGTCACGACGCGCGATCGACGATGTCGATGCTATCGCGGCTTACATCGCCGAGGATTCGGAGGCTTTTGCCGCTTCGGTCGTCCGCACCATTTTAGAAAAAGCGAGAAGGCTATCCGATTTTCCGCTGATCGGCCGGGTTGTTCCAGAGTTTGATGACGAAGCGCTCCGGGAAATTTTTGCGTACAGTTATCGGATCATTTACGAGGTAAGCGGCAGTGAGGTCACAATAGCGGCGGTCATTCATGGCAAGCGATTATTGGAAATGGCGATAAAACCATGATCGATCTTAATGAAAAAGACCTCATTCCGAATCGAAACAATAATGACCCGCATGGAACTTCAGCATGAGTGAACTCTATCGTTCGGTTTCAATAGCTTTCAAGTCTTTTACAGACGAATTACTGCCAAAGAAACTAATGTTCGAGATCACCGTGGATTTCTTATAAGTATTGTCCGAACCTATAGATTCAATTCAATTTCGGAGGCGCATCCTGTCCGGTGATGGGCGCGGTCTTCAAAACCGTTTGCGGGTGCGTGAGAGCGTACCTGGGTGGGTTCGACTCCCACACGCCTCCGCCAAGTCGATTTTGGATTTTAGATTTTGGATTTTGGATTGAAAGATTGCCGAGGCAGGAGGGTCGTGTGAATGACAGAGAGCGAGTTTAAGCGCCGAACGAAGGATGTTGCATTGCGGATTATCAAACTTGCCGATTCGCTTCCGAAGATTCGGTCTGCCGACGTTATTGGTAAGCAATTGTTGCGGTCAGGAACGTCCATCGGAGCAAATTATCGTGCAGCTTGTCGAGGCAAGTCGGTTGCAGACGTGATCCACAAGCTTTCGATCGTTGAGGAAGAAGCAGATGAGGCCCTTTATTGGATGGAGTTATTAGTCGACGCTGAGATCGTTCCCGAGAGAAAACTCATTAGCTTGTCCGCCGAGATAAACGAGATCCTTTCTATGATCGTGGCGTCGATCAAAACGATGCGTGCAAGAAAGACGATAGATCCAAAATCCAAAATCTAAAATCCAAAATATGAAAGATTGGATCGCACTGAACATGACACCCGGCGTTGGGCCGCGGGCGGCGACCAAGCTGCTTGAGCGGTTTGGCTCGGCGAGTGCGGTCTTTCACGCGCGGCGTAACGAGCTTGAGTCGCTGCGGATGCGGCCCGAGACGATCGAGAGCATTATAAAGCGCGAGTTTGAGAGCAAGGCGGATGAAGAGCTCGAAAGGGTCAAAGCGATAGGCGGCGATATTTTGATCCTGGATGACGGCAGCTATCCGGCCCACTTGCGTGAGATCGCGGACCCGCCGCTGACGTTGTATGTGCGCGGCGATTGGCAGGGCTGTTTTGAACAGCCGGGCGTGGCCGTGATCGGGTCGCGGATGTGTTCTACCTATGGCGAGAACGCATCGGAAATGCTGGCAAGGGACCTCGCGTCCCGCGGGATAAGTATAATCTCGGGGCTTGCCCGCGGGATCGACACGGCCGCACATCGCGGGGCGATCCGTGCAGGCGGCAAAACGATAGCCGTCATAGGTACCGGCATCGATGCCGTTTATCCGAAAGAAAATACAAGGCTGGTTCGTGAGATACTTGATTCTGGCGGGGCGCTTGTTTCGCAGTTCCCGCTTGGCACGCCGCCGCTTAAGGACAACTTTCCATACCGGAACCGGATCATAAGCGGGCTTAGCCTCGGCGTTCTGATCGTTGAAGCCACGGAAAGAAGCGGCTC
>JADLDC010000330.1 GCA_020846885.1 Acidobacteriota bacterium
GTAGATATAGGAAAGTGCACGGATCATCATACCGAAGTTACCGAAGAACGCTTTGACCCGGCCGATGGAATTTGGGGCGTCGTAATCCAGGCGGTAACGAACCTGGCCGCCCGCTGACGCAGGCGGTTCTGACACGACCCGCGGCACGGGTAAAAATTCCGCGAGTTCCGCCGTACAGAGACACGGGCCGCAGCCGGGGCCGCCGCCGCCGTGCGGCGTCGAGAATGTTTTGTGCAGGTTTAAGTGAATGACATCCGCTCCCATGTCGCCGGGACGGGCGATGCCGACGAGGGCGTTCATATTCGCGCCATCCATATAGACCAAACCGCCGGCGGCGTGGACCATTTCGCAAACTTTTGGGAAGTTGGTCTCGAAAATGCCGACGGTGTTCGGGTTTGTGATCATCAATCCGGCAATGCCGCCCTCATCGCAAAGCTGCTGCAGATGTTCAAGATCGGTCAAGCCGGCCTCTGTCGAACGGACCGTTTTTACAGTAAATCCTGCAAGTGCGGCCGACGCGGGATTTGTTCCGTGGGCGTTGTCGGGAATAAGGATAACGCGGCGGGGTTTTAACTCCTCGGAGCCGGGAGACACACTCCCTACCGGTCGTGTTTCCGCCAAACCGTCGCGTTTGTCCAGAAACGCGCGGATAAGCATAACGCCTGTCATCTCCCCTTGCGCCCCTGCGGCGGGCTGCAGCGAAACTCCGGGCAGGCCGGTTATCTCGGCCAGGGCCTCCTGCAGCTTGTATATCAGCTCGAGCGCTCCTTGCGACCCTTCTTCCGGCGCAAGCGGATGCAGATTCGCAAGCCCGGGAATTCGCGCCGCTTTTTCATTCAGCCGCGAGTTGTACTTCATCGTGCACGAACCGAGCGGGTACATTCCGAGATCGATCGAATAATTCCATGTTGACATTCGCGTAAAATGCCGGACGACATCGACCTCGGAAACCTCCGGGACGCCGTCAAGGTCGTCGGTCCGCCGCAGGTCAGCCGGGATGATCTCATCCAGATCCACGGCGTCAACATCCAGCTTCGGCAGCCGATAGCCGACGCGGCCGGTCTGCGAACGTTCAAAGATAAGCGATTCGTTCTGAGTGGGATGCGATGTTACTTTCTTTATCGACATAAAAGTTTTCGTTTTCGTCCGTGTGTTTCGCGTTTTCGACGTCTACGTGTATTGAAATTTTGTTTTTTCAATTGCCACTAGCTTTAGCTAGTGGGCAATAATTCAATTAAGCACAGGCTTTAGCCGAAATTAAGAGAAAATAATCGATCAACCTTTCGGCTTTAGCACAAATGAAGCTTAAGCCATAAGGAAATATGCTTCTCAGAAGTTCGGCTAAAGCCGATCAAATATTTTCAAACTTGTCCACTAGCTGAAGCTAGTGGCAATTTATTAAATGTCAACACTAATTTTTTAACACATTTCACTTGGACGCTGTAGAACGCATGTACTCTAAATTACTTCTTAAGACTCGAACTCATTTCCTGAAAATCTTCGGTGACGTTCAGGGTTTGCCATGCTTCTTTCATTTTCTCAGGCGGCTCGATCAATTTGCGTTCAGTCAAACTCAGCCAACCGCCAATTGTGGCCACGCGTGCGGCTAGTTCTCCGCTTGATCTGAATATACTGTTCACCACCCGAAATCTCGAACCGTCCGGGCTGAACCCGCCGTTCTCGATCGTCACCCGAATTTCGTCGAGCAGCTTAAGCTCACGAAAGTAGTCAATGATGTCGGTCTTGACGACCGGCCCAAAACCGAGACGGCGAAACTCATCCGGCGGAAATCCATTCGCCGCGAAAAATGCGATCCTCGTATCGACCGCGTATTCGAGATAAGCCATATTGGCCGCGTGTCCGTTAGGGTCAACGTCACGCCAGCCTACCGTAAACCGTCGTTCAAATATACTCATGTTCGGAGCAGCAAACTAAAGTTTGCTGGACTGTCCAACAAACTTTAGTTTGTTGATCTTCACGCCTTCGGCAACCCTTTTTTCGCAACATCCGCAACAACGTCGCAAAATCGATCTAGTTCCCAAAGCGTTGTATAAACATTTGGCGTAATACGAATTCCGGTGAATTCTTCATGCACGATCGGCGTTGTGTAGATCTTATGTTTCGACATCAGATAGCCGCCGAGAGCGACCGGATCGATGCCTTCGACCTTAAAGTTCGCTATCGCGCAAGACTGTTTCGGGTCGAACGACGTATTAAAGCCGACCTTCGGGATCGCTTTCAGGTTGTTCATCCAATAACGCGACAGATATCGAAGGCGCTCTTCTTTTCGCTTGCCGCCGATGGCGTTGTGAAAAAGGATCGCCTCGCCGATAGCCAGCCGCATCGCCGCCGAGTGCGTGCCGATCTCTTCAAATTTGCGAATGTCGTTCTTGTTCTTGTTCTCAGACGCCATCAGCGCCCAGATCTTTGGTATTTTCTCTTTTCTAACATAAAGCAAGCCGGTGCCTTTCGGAGCATACGTCCATTTATGCAGGGAAGTGCCAAAGTAATCGCAATCAAGATCGTCACGTTTGAAATCGAACTGGGCAAAGGAATGTGCACCGTCAACGATCGTTTCGATCCCGCGCGCACGGCCCATCTGACATACCTTTTTCACCGGATTTATCTGGCCGGTTAGATTTATCTGGTGCGAGATGAGAATTAGCTTTGTCCTTGGCGTGACAGCCCGCTCAAATGCGGCGGCAATATCGTCAACATTGTTCGGAGCGATCGGGATCTTGATCAAATTAAGCTTCAGACCTTCGCGAAGCTCACGCTGTTTTAGCGTGGTAAGCATTCGCGGATAATCCTGCGTTGTCGTCAATATCTCGTCGCCCGATCTTAGATCGAGGCCCATGAGCAAGATCTCAAGCGACTCGCTGGCGTTGCGTGTGATCGCGATCTCTTCCGCGTCGCAGCCGAACATTTCCGCAAGGCCCGTCCGTATCGTCTCCGACTGCGGCTCGAGCAGCTGCCACATCGTATAGGCCGTCGCGTCCTCCTGCTGCCACGTATAGCGAACAAACGCCTCGGTAACGATCCGCGGACTAGGGCTGACGCCGCCGTTATTGAGATTTACGATCCCGCGTGTCACCGAAAACGCCTGCTGGATGGTTGACCAATAATCTTCGTCAAGCGCGGCATCGAGCGGCGAGAGATGATCGATAGCCTTGCCGGCGGCCTCAACATTCGAAAGTAGCGAACCGACGACCGACGACGAAAGAGCCATCAGCCCGAGGCCTTTGCCTGCCGAACTCAAAAAATTTCGCCGATCAATGTCCATAGTGTTCAGAAACGGTTCTTCATCCCCTATTTCACTTCAAGCTATCGAAAGTATGCCGTGTAACTTTTTATACTCATCTTTCGAGTAAACCTGAACTTCTTAAGATCACGGACGACCAACGGGCCGCGGCCTTAGCCAGCATTTTTCGTTTTGTCTTGTCGGCCCAGACGGTATCAAATCGCAGCTGCCAACCTGAAATTTTCCGTTGAAGGTCGACTAGCTGGACGGCTCTATTAACGTCCATTTCGTGCCCTGCCCATTCGATATAATATTTGCTTTCTTCAAGAAGATGAAAGACGGCCGTGGCATTGTCGTCGTCTTCCGAGAAAGATTTGATCCGCGCAAGGTTTGCCGCTAAGCCGCCCATTCGGATCGGCTCGCTATCCCTCATGAATCGTTCTCTACGCTCATTTAGATTCTTGATCTGTATCATTGTCGAATATTTTTCTAACCACTCCTTCGATCTTAGCCCGCAATTCATTGTCTTGAACTTCAAGCGAAAGATTATTCTGGTTCGGACGAATATTGATGAGCGATTCAAACGTTACCTTTTTGTTATGAGGGGTCCAATCCGCTCCCCAAACATGAGATTGCTCGCTGCCACTATCCAGCAAGAGCGCTTCACAGTCAGAATGCAGTGCTCCGCCTCCGGCAATAACCTCCAATTCCACGTCCACCGCTAACTTAACGTAGATCTCGAGAGCTTCGAGCATTTGCTCAAGTTGTTCTTCTGTCGCCGGACTATCAAGAAAAATTATCATCTAACAGCCCAATTAACTTTTCGGCGATCCATTTTTCTCAATATCCGCGACTACTTCACAAAACCTATCGAGTTCCCAAAATGTCGTGTAAACATTCCGCGTAAGCCCTTTCCGGCGAATGAAAGGAATTTCCTGCGGTCAATGTCGTTCATTCTCATTGAAAAAAAACTTAATGATTCCGCTGGAAAGGAATCATTTTTTCGAGATCACTTTCGCCAAAATAACTACTGGGACCGCAATGATGAGCATGACCGCGAAGCAAGCTAGAATGGTGAGAAGAACCCATTCGAAATCGGACAACGATTTGAAAAAATCGTACAGCATGTTTATTAAATCGAGCGAAGGCTCCCGGTTAAACCTTCGATCTGCCGTTTCGAACTTGTCTCGGTTACACAGACCAGAAAATCATTGTCATGGCCATTATAATATTTCGATAATGCGAGCCCGCCGATGATGCCTTTCTCGCGAACAGATTCCAGGATCTCGGTTGCGGGGCGAGGGCCGCGGACGACGAATTCGTTGAATCGCGGAGCCGAAAAGGGAAGCGAGAAACCTTCGATCGCCGAGATGCGTTTTGCCACATACGCAGCCTTTTGCGCGTTCTGCACTGCCACTTCCTGAAGGCCTTTTTTGCCCATTGTTTCCATATAAATGGTCGCGGCGAGGGCGATGAGGCCCTGGTTGGTACAGATATTCGACGTGGCCTTTTCGCGGCGGATGTGCTGTTCGCGTGTTGAGAGCGTTAGCGTAAAGCCGCGATTTCCGTTCTTGTCATAGGCGATGCCGCACAAGCGGCCGGGCATTTGGCGGATGAATTTCTCGCGCGTCGCGAACATGCCGACATGCGGGCCGCCAAAGCTCATCGGAATACCGAACGACTGGCCTTCACCTACGACAATGTCGGCGCCGCATTCGCCCGGCGATTTAAGCAGGCCAAGCGATATCGCCTCGGTCACGACGACGACAAGCAATGCTCCGACGTCGTGTGCGGCCTTGGCAAGGCGTTCAAGATTCTCTATACACCCAAAGAAGTTCGGTGACTGCACGACCAGGGCCGCCGTCTTGTCGTCAAGGATAGAAAGGTCAGCGACCCGGCCCGTTTTTTCGTCGAACGCGGCGGTTATTATCTCGGCGTCGCCGTGCTGCGTGTATGTCCTGGCGACCTCGCGATATTCGGGATGCACGCTGTCCGCGACAACGATCTTGTTTCGCCGCGTCACTCGCTGTGCCATCAAATAGGCCTCGGCCATCGCCGTCGAGCCGTCGTACATCGAAGCATTCGCTACTTCCATGCCGGTAAGCTGGCAAATGAGCGTTTGAAATTCGAAGATGTACTGAAGCGTTCCCTGCGAAATCTCCGGCTGATACGGCGTGTACGAGGTAAAAAACTCGGACCGCTGCAGCAGATGGTCAACTATTGTCGGCGAATAGTGAGAATAGACTCCGGCGCCGAGAAATGACGGTTTCGCGGCCGCGGTATTGCGGGCGGCCATTTCCTCAAGCACCGCGATCACTTCGGGTTCGGCGAGCGGCTCGGTTATGTTCAGCTTTCGGCCTAATTGAACGTCGGCCGGAATCGAACGGAACAGGTCTTCAGCACTAGAAAGCCCGATGGACTCAAGCATCGTTGCACGTTCCTCGGGCGAGTTTGGTATATATCGCATTTCGAAAGTTAGCTGCGATCCTGGGCGTCCGGCCTCGAATTCAATTACAGAATTCGAGATCCGAACCCCAAGATCTGAAATTAAATTTAGCCCTGGCTGGAAAGATACTCCTCATACTCGACCGCCGAAAGCATTGCATCGACCTCGCCGGGATTTTCCATTTTTACCTTCATGAACCATGCATCGCCGTAAGGGTCGCTGTTCACCTTTTCGGGTGTGTCATTCAGCCCGTCGTTCACTTCGGTCACCTCACCGGCGACCGGCGTGAATATCTCGGAAACCGCCTTAACGGATTCGACCGAGCCGAACGACTCGTGGACGCCGAACTTATCCCCAACTCTCGGCAGGTCGATATAAACAACATCACCAAGCGAATTCTGGGCATAATCAGTGATACCAATGCTGGCGGTTTCGCCGTCCACCAACACCCATTCGTGATCCTTGCTGTATCGTAAGTTTTCTGGAATGTTTGACATAATTAAATAGATCGATGGTCTTCAAACTGCGTAATTTTCAAGAAAGCCGCACCCTTCACATCTAAGGGCACGGACCATAAATTTTGCTGCTCCGCTAATGTTAAGGCTTTCAGATGCTCCGAAAAGCGTTTCGCCTTTCCTGGGTTCGCCCTCGACCCAATAGCTCGGATAATAGTTATAAATGTTCGAGGCCGAAGCGGACCGTGATCCATCCACCATATAGCCCCGGGCCATTATGCTGCCGCATTTTCCGCAGTAGTACTTGGCTTCAGACATCTTCGCTTATTTTTCACGTTTATAGAAAGGCGTCGGTACTATCTTTGCCGCCAACTGCTTGCCTCTGACGTCAATTTTAATTTCCTGCCCGATATTTGCAAATTCGGCCGGTACAAAAGCCAGGCCGATGTTCTTTTTCAGATAAGGCGCAGGACTGGCCGAGGTGACGATGCCGGCATTTTCATCATTGATATAAACATCAAAACCGTCGCGGGCAATGCCCTTGTCGATCATCTCAAACCCGACAAGCTTGCGCTCGATACCGGCTTCCTTGCGGGCCGCAAGAGCATCACGGCCGATAAAATCACCTTTTTGAAGTTTTGTGATCCACCCAAGGCCGGCCTCGAGCGGTATTATCTCATCCGAAAGCTCGTGGCCGTAGAGCGACATGCCCGACTCGAGCCTAAGCGTATTCCTCGCCGCCAAACCTGCCGGCAGCATGCCGTCCGGCCCGCCGCCGTATCCGCCGGTCTCCAGCAGTTTGTTCCAAAGCTGCTCGGCGTATTCCGGCGCGGCATATATCTCAAAGCCGTCCTCGCCCGTGTAGCCGGTGCGCGAGATGATCGCCTCAACGCCGTCCACACGGCCGGTCGTGAACCAGTAATATTTGATCTCGCTAAGATTAACGTCCGTCAGGCCCTGAAGAATTGAAAGCGCTTTCGGGCCCTGGACCGCTATTTGGCAGTAATCGGCGGACGCATTGGTAAGCACGATGTCACAGTCGGCCTTGTGCGAGGTGATCCACGCCCAATCCTTGTCCGTTGTCCCCGCGTTTACGACCAGCAGCAGTTTCTCAGGGCCAAATCGATAGACCAGAAGATCATCGACCACACCGCCCTTTTCATTCGTCAGGGCCGAGTAATGCGCCTGTCCGTCAACGAGTTTTGTTACATCGTTGGTCGTAATCCGGTTGACGAAGGGAATGGCATCGGAGCCTTCGACCCATATCTCGCCCATGTGCGAAACGTCAAACAGGCCGGCGGCCGTCCGGGTACGCATGTGTTCTTCGATGACTCCGGCCGTATATTGGACCGGCATTTCCCAGCCGCCAAAATCCACCATCTTGCCGCCGAGATCGCGATGGGCCTGGTTCAACGGGGTCTTTTTTAGTTCATTATCGGGTGTCATCTTTGCTTCCATATCGATATCGCGGCCGTTGACGGCCCGCGCGAGCACCTCGCGTACAAAAATACTGAATGTCTAAATTTAGTTTAGACTGCGTGTTTGCTCAAGTTGGAAATAGGAATTCTGTGAAACGGGACCTATGGAAGCCGTCCCACGGCGTCAATGATCTGGTTGCAGAGGTCGATAGAATCAATTATCGACCCTTTTTCCTCGTCGCGTGTCGAACGGTCAAGCTCCATTTTCAACGGATCCAGGTACCTTTTTGACGCGGCGGCCAGGGCACGGACAGCTTTCGGGAACCGCTCCGGATCTTTTTTTGCGCGTTTGTCGTCCTTGTCGCGGATCGGGGCCGAGTTTGGGTTTGCCGCGAGATTGTCGATGTCGTCAACCGCCTTTTGAAGTATCTTTTTTATATCGTTCAAAAGTTCCGAACGGGCGCCTTTTGGCGGTTCGCCCCACGTGGACGACGTTTTTTCGCCGTCCTTCCATCCGTTGACGTTGATGCCGAGTACCGCAAAGCGCCGGTCGATCATCTTTATCAGCACGCCGACGCGAGCATCGATGTCCTGTGCGTCGCGTACGACCTCGATCTCTTCGTCGGTCAGGTAATCCCGGCGTTGGGCGGATATCGAGACAGAGCAGACAACGCAGACAAGTATTGCAATAAGGCCGCGGAACGGGCCCGACGATATTAATTTCATGGTTTGGTACGTGGAACCACCGTGTCGCTGAAAAGAGGTTCGATCGCCTTTCTTCGTGCCGCGCGCAGATAGCCGATGAGATTCCTCACATACGGTTCGTATCTTGCCGGAATTTCTCTTCGGATCAATTCAAGCCGCGGGCGGAATTCCCGCAGGCCGATCTCGAAACGCTTGTAATTGTTCAGGACCTTGCCAACGTCCTGGTCGCTTTTGTCCAGGAATTCAAGGGTATCATCCATAAGGCCCTGAAAGCCTCCAAGCTGTTTGTACATCTCATCCAGATCGCCCTTGGCCATAAGCGCTTCAGCCTGTTTGAGCCGTTCGGACATGAGTTCAAGGGCGAGTTTTGTGTGCTTCTTGACGCTTGTCTCCGCCCCAAGGCGTGCCTGCTCGTCCTTGGACATGAACTTCAGCGGCGGCGGAGCGACGTCGTCGTTGATCGGCTGGGCGGAAGCGTACGTGCCGAGCGAACAGAAGATGACGGCCCCGGCAAATAAAAACAGTATCGGTCTTGCAGATCGTGCCCTCATTTTTCTGTTCCAGGCAGTAGGCGTCAGCTAGTTTCCTTTGCCTTTTTTCTCCTTTATCTGTCTCTGCAGCACCGGAAGCCGCAGGTTGACCTTCTCTATCTCAAGCTTGTTCTTGTCCGGGTCGGCGTATCGGAGGAACAATTGATAGTTGGCCATTGCATCCGCATATTCCGTCAGCTGATCATGCGAGATCCCTAAAAAATAATAAGCGATCGATGTCGCAGGCTGCTTTTCTATCAGCCAGCGATACTCGGTTTTCGCCTCGGCATAACGCTTGAGTTGAAACAGGGCCGTCGCCAGATTTGCCCTGATCGTTACGTTGTCCGGCGAGATCGCTTCAAGCCGCCTGAGCAGATCGACCGCGTCGGTATACCGCTTTGCCTGCACGAGAGCGGCCGCAAACCCGATAGCATGGCCCAGGTTCGAAGGCTCAGCCTCCGAGGCCCGGCGGCAAAGGTCCAAAGCCTTCGCGGGGTCCTTAAGCCGGTAAAGCCGGCAAAGTTTTCCGAGAATGAATGGATCGGCCGGCTTTTTCGCAAGCTGCTTTTCCAGGTCGGCCGGGTTTTCTGTTGAGCTAAGGAGCATTCTATCACGAAGTTCCGCGACCTCAGGCGTCGGATCCGCGATCATATCCAGCATTTCGATCGCCTCATCCGGTTTGCCGTTGGCATACAGGATGCGGGCCCGAAGCGCTTTTGTTGAAGCCGCGGCCGGGGAGATGGCTTCAAGGCTTCGTACCAACGGCTCAGCGCCGCGAATATCTCCTTCGTCCATCGCAGCATTCGCTTTTGACATCAGGGCAAAACGATTCTTTGGGTCAAGGGCGAGCGCGTTCTCCAGGCTCGCCTTTGCGGCCGGCTTTTGCCCAAGTTCTCGTTCAAGCGCCGCTCGTGCGGCCCAGGCCGCCGACGTGGAGCGGACGCCGCTGGTCAGGAGCGTTAGATGTGCGAGAAGTTTCTTCAACTCTTCCGGCGGGGCCTTTGACCTCAATCTGAGTTCGACGAGCGCCGAATACGCAAGCGTGTTCTGATCATCAAGCGATACGGCCTTAAGAAGCAGCTTTTCGGCCTCGGCGTATGCGCCTTTTCCGACAAGGATCGAACCCAGGTTCGCCAGCGCAAGCGTCCAGTCCGGCCGCGTCTCGACCGCCCGCCTGAACGCTTTTTCGGCATCCGCATCCCGGCCGAGCGCAAGGAGTGCGTGGCCGCGTTGATACTCCGCTTCCGGGAATTCACCCATCGCCGCAATGGCCTTTTCGTAGAGTTCGATCGCCGCTTTCAAGTCGCCTTTTTCGTGCAGGTCCTGGGCCTTTTGAAACAATGCGACGCCGTCCGCGGCTTGATCCGGCTCACCTTGAGCGCCGGCATGGGCCGCCAGCAAAAGCATCATCACGAGGATCGCGGAAAATTGAAGCGTCCGCACGGTCCGTCCGGTCGCAAAGATGAAACTGCCCTTAGCTGTTGTCATTGTTGTCTAAACGGCATCGTATCACCCGCTACGCGATTTCGCTAACATTTTTTGAACATCGGCAGGCGAATTCGTCATATGGATGGTTGCTAACGCACTGGTGCTGCGATAAGATTTCGACTTTGTGCGAAACCCGGATTTCGCAGCGAACCAGGGGCGAACCAATGATCCCGGCACGGCAAGCGGAAAAGGCTGAACATAACCATCAGGATGCCGCCGAAAAAGAAACGGGCCTACGGCGTTTGATGTGCGAATTGCGCACCGTGTTGGTCGCCTATTCAGGGGGCGTTGACAGCACATACCTGGCCTACATCGCAACGCGGGAGTTGGGCAGGCAGGCGTTGTGCGTGACCGGACTTTCGCCAAGCGTTTCAGAGTTTCAGATCAGCGAGGCCGGCAAAGCCGCGGCATCAGGCGGTTTTGATTTTATTACCGTCGAAACCCACGAGATCGAAGACGACGATTATCGCGCAAATGCGGGGAACCGGTGTTATTTCTGCAAGTCTGAACTTTTCGACCGGCTTTTGGCTGTGGCCGCGGAAAACGGCATCGCAAATGTCCTTGACGGGACGAATGCCGACGATCTTGGCGGGCACAGGCCGGGCCGTACGGCCGCCGGTGAACGGAACGTGCGGAGCCCATTGGCAGAACTCGGTTTTTCAAAAGCCGACATACGAGAACGAAGCAAGGTACACGGCCTGGTCTCATGGGACCGGCCCGCAAGCCCCTGCCTTGCCTCGCGCATCGCGCCCGGCGTGCCGGTGACGATCGAGCGGCTGACACAGGTCGAAGAAGCTGAACAGGCGCTGAGAAACGAAGGGTTTCGTGAGTTTCGTGTTCGTGTGCACGGCGAACTTGCGCGGATCGAGATCTCGGCGGCTGAGATGGCCAAAGTGCTTGATACTGATCTTTTTTCCAGGATCAGTTCACGCTTAAAACGTATTGGATTTCGGTATGTGACACTCGATCTTGAAGGTTTCAGGTCCGGATCTACGAACGGAAATGTTCAATTCGGAACAAAAGGCTAGAAATAACAGAAAGTACAATTGGAGAATGTATAGAAATGGCAAATCCGATGGCCGATGAAGTGCGGCGTTTCAAGGGCAGCGACGAAAAGAACCCGTTCGAAGCAATGAGTGAACGGTTTGACCGAGCGGCCCAGATCCTTGGGCTCGATGCCGACCTTTACGCAGTTATGCGGGTCCCAAGCCGTGAGATCAAAGTTTACGTGCCGGTAAGAATGGACACAGGGCATATTCAGGTTTTTGAAGGTTTTCGCGTGCAGCACAATTTTGCCCGCGGGCCGGCAAAGGGCGGCATCCGATACGCGCCGGATGTGAATATCGATGAAGTAAAGGCACTTTCGGCGTGGATGACCTGGAAATGTGCGGTCGTCAATGTTCCGTTCGGCGGCGGCAAAGGCGGGATCATTTGCAACCCTCAGCAGATGTCCGAGGGCGAGCTGGAACGGCTGACCCGCCGCTATACCGCAGAGCTTATTGATTTTATCGGCCCGGACAAGGACGTGCCCGCTCCGGACATGAACACGAATGAGCAGACCATGGCGTGGATCATGGACA
>JADLDC010000331.1 GCA_020846885.1 Acidobacteriota bacterium
TCCTGAAAACGCCACTACGCAGCAAAGACTGCGAGTGGCCATCTAAGGGCGAGATACTGCAGGAAAGCGGACATAAGATCATTTTATTCGATGTTTAGGCCTGTGTCCATCTGTCTCACACGTCAGCTCGGCGAAACCAGGTTTCGTGCTGCTCGTGGTAGCGAAACCGGAAGCCAGACCACGAAACAAACAAACGAAGCCACGAAAAAGCAACGAAATAAGCCGGATCCCATCAAAAAATTCCTGATTCGTGAATTTCGCGTCTTTTGTTCGTGGGTTTCGTGGTCCGGTTCCCGGCCTCGCCACTACTAAAAACACGAAGGAGATCTCGAAATACCCGAAACAACATGCTCCCTTCTCCAAATGGCCGGACTTTGCCAGCGAAACGCGTGTAAAGCCAATGTGTTTTGTGCTATTCTATAAAGACCATTAAGGTTCTATCGATCACGAAATCTTTGATGACGAGAAAATTCCTAACGCAGACGGCAAAACCTTGACCACTTCGGTTCTTTGACCGTCTGCCCCGACCGAACGGAGGCATGAAATGGTCAAACAAAACCGTACAAATACCGCACGTCAATCTGAACCGCAAATTTCCGATACCGCCTCCGTCCGCAAAGCTTCCCGTACACATCCGAACATGACAGACGACGTGATAGGCTCGTTGGCGGATGCAATAGAAAACAAACGCGCCCGCCAGGTCACGGAATGGGAACGGGCCCAACCGCTTTATCTCCGACAAAGCGCATGACCAAACTGCGAAGCCAATGGCTGACCTTAGCACTCGCATGTCGAGAGGCTCTCGGCCTGCGTTTATCGCGCGGCCGGTTGTTAAGAACTCTGCCGATACTGATCGCGTTGCTGCTGGCGAGCCATTTCTCAAACGCCCAAACGGCCTCCGACACCTGGCCCCAAACCGAAGCGAAGCTAAACAATCTCCTTTCCGGAAGCTCAGAACAAAAGCGCACCGCGCTTGCCGAGATTCGCGGCATACACACTGAACAGGCATCGCGTCTTGCGCTGCCCGCACTTAGCGACCCGGATGAGATCGTCCGCGCGACAGCGGCGGCGGCTGTAGTTTTTCTTCCCGAACAGGAGGCGGCCCAGAAATTGTTGCCGCTTCTTGACGACAAAGCTCCGTTTGTCAGGCGGGAAGCTGCATACGCTCTTGGCAAAGTTGGGAATTGGTCGGCAACAAACCAGCTGCGCCGCGTTTTGAACAAAGACCCCGATCCTGAGGTCCGTTCTGCGGCGGCGATCGCAATTGGAAATATCGGCGACTATTCCGCATTGAACGATCTCATTGCCATCCTGAAAGATCGCCCGGCCGAGAAAAATGAGTTTATCCGCCGTTCCGCGGCCCGTGCCGTTGGCCAGATCTTTGAACTTTACGCAACCGGCAAACCTTTGGGCGTCGTTCCGGAAAGTTTTCTACCGCCAAAATTCAAGGAAGCCGGCGGCAGCAGAGACATGCAGCCGTTGTACCGGCAGATCGATATCAATTCTATTGCCGCCGTGCTTGCCAAGGTCGTGCAGGATCCAAAAGAATCCGTGGACACACGCCGCGAGGCCGCCTTTGCGCTCGGTGCCACGCGCCTGCCCTCAACCGCCGCCGTTCTGCGAAGCCAGCTAACCAGCCCGGACCCATATCTAGTCGAGATCGCGAAAGAGGCATTGCTCAAGACCCAAAACCCACGATAGGCCTGATCTTTGACAGGATTGTCCACGAACGCCCCAAATATAAATGGCTTTCACGAGGCTTTTGTTTTAGATTTAATGTATGCAGCCAGCAAGATCTATTGATGCCGAAAGTCTCGCGGCATTTTATTCGCGGGTCAGGAACTACACCGAGCAACTTTGTGAACCGCTGGAGATCGAAGATTACGTTCCTCAGCCGGTCGTCGATGTTTCACCGCCAAAGTGGAACATCGCACACACGACGTGGTTCTTTGAGGAGATGATCCTCAAACAGTTTGTGCCGGGCTACAAGGTTTTCGACCCCGATTTCAGTTATCTATTCAACAGCTATTACAACACGGTTGGCAAACGCACCGCCCGTGATCATCGCGGATCGCTCAGCCGCCCGACGGTGAAGCGTGTGTTTGAATACAGGAAATACGTGGATGAACAGATGCTGGCGATCCTGTCCAGTGGTTCATCCGGCTCCCCTCCTTACCAAGGAGGGGTGGCCGAAAGCCGGGGTGGTTCTTTGGATGACGGCGGATCAACTTCGGATGTTGTCGTTTACGCGGCTAATTACTCAGAACCACCCCGTCAGCAAAAAGCGCTGACACCCCTCCTTGGTAAGGAGGGGAGCAAGATAAATGACTTGATCATCCTTGGCCTCAATCATGAACAGCAGCATCAGGAATTGTTCCTGACGGATCTGAAATATACATTCGGCCTCAACCCGACCTTTCCCGTTTATCGTGAGGGATACTTTCCAGAACTCACCGCTGAATCCGGAACGCGCACTTTTATCGAAATCAAAGGCGGCGACTACGAGATCGGGCATGCGGGTGACGGATTTTGTTTCGACAATGAATTATCGCGGCATACGGTCCGGCTTGATGATTTTCAGATCGCCTCAAAGCTGGTTACGAACCTTGATTTTCTAAAGTTCGTCAACGATGGCGGCTATCGCGATCATCGTCTGTGGCATTCCGAGGGCTGGGACTGGGTGAATCAGCACGGCATCGACGCTCCGCTTCATTGGCACCGGCTGCACGAAAGCGAGAACGTGAGCATTGCCGAGCGCACCCAGGGCACCGCGGCGAACGACCCGGACGCACTGTGGTACCAGTTCACACTTGGCGGACTGCAAAAACTGAAATTGGATGCTCCCGTCTGCCATGTCTCGTATTACGAAGCCGCGGCCTTCGCCGAATGGAAAGGAATGCGGCTGCCTACCGAGTTCGAATGGGAAGCGGCCAGCAGCAAGTTCGATCGGGGCCTTCGTTGGGAGTGGACAAACTCTGCATATCTGCCCTATCCGGGATTCAAGAAACCAGACGGCGCGGTAGGCGAATACAACGGAAAATTTATGATAAACCAGATGGTGCTCCGCGGGGCGTCCGTTGCCACACCGCAAGGCCACAGCCGCCCGACGTACCGGAACTTCTTCCACCCGCACCTCAGGTGGCAGTTCACTGGTATCCGGCTGGCCAGGTAACGTCAGCGTCATCTGATGTGACCGGGTGGGTTCTTGGCATTGTCAGTACCGACTCGCGTTAGCGGGTGGGCTCTGGCGGCAGCCATCCTGTCAGTACCACCTCGCGTTAGCAGGTTGGTTCTGGCGGCAGCGATCCTGTCAGTACCACCTCGCGTTAGCAGGTGGGCTCTTAATATTGTCAGTACCACCTCGCGTTAGCGGGTGGGTTCTGGCGGCAGCGCTCCTGTCGGTACCACCTCGCGTTAGCGGGTGGGCTCTTAATATTGTCAGTACCACCTCGCGTTAGCGGGTGGGCTCTGGCGGCAGCGATCCTGTCAGTACCACCTCGCGTTAGCAGGTGGGCTCTTAATATTGTCAGTACCGCCTCGCGTTAGCGGGTGGGTTCTGGCGGCAGCCATCCTGTCAGTACCACCTCGCGTTAGCGGGTGGTTTCTGGCGAAAGCGATCCTGTCAGTACCACCTCGCGTTAGCAGGTGGGCTCTTAATATTGTCAGAACCACCTCGCGTTAGCGGGTGGGTTCTTGCGATAGCCGGCTTAAAAGAACCCACCCGCTAACGCAGGGTGGTTCTGACTGATCCTTAAAGAACCCACCCGCTAACGCAGGGTGGTTCTGACTGATCCTTAAAGAACCCACCCGCTAACGCGGGGTTGTACTGACTGATTCTTAGAATGGAAACCTCCACATCAACTGAACTGGGCCAGTTCGCCGAAGACGTTTTGCAGGGACTTAGTTCGCGGCCGAAAACACTTTCGTCCAAATATTTCTACGACGACGAAGGCTCGCGGCTGTTCCGGGAGATAATGGAGCTGCCGGAATATTACCTGACGCGCGCAGAATTAAAGATTTTTACCGAACAGACAGACGCGATCTGCTCCGCGTTCACCGATAACGCAGGCGCGATAGACCTTATCGAACTCGGGGCCGGAGACGGCACAAAAACGGCGGTGCTTATCGATCATCTCCTTACGACGGGCATCGATTTTACCTATTCACCGATAGATATATCGCAGGAAGCGAACGATTCGCTTTCCGAAGTATTCCAGTCTCGCTTCCCAGGCCTTCGGATCAAGCCGCGCACAGGCGATTACTTTAAGATACTGTCGTCGCTCGAACACAACCGCGACCGGCGAAAGGTCCTGATGTTTCTCGGCTCGAACATCGGCAATTTCACTAGCGACAGCGCCGTCGAATTCTTCCGCCGCCTGCGCGAAGTGATGGACGGGAACGACCGCCTTTTTGTCGGCTTTGATATGCAGAAAGACCCACGCGTGATCGTTGCCGCGTACGACGATGCACAAGGCGTAACGGCGGAATTTAATTTAAACTTGCTCCGGCGGATCAACCGCGAACTAGGCGGCGATTTTGACCTTGCGAAATTTTCGCATTACGCCCAATATCGTCCGGCGGAATGCGCCGCCCGGTCATTCCTGATCAGCCGCGAAAAACAAACTGTTCATATCACGGCATTGAACCACAGCTTTGAGTTCGAACAATGGGAGGCCATCTTTATGGAGATCTCGCAAAAATATACACGGCCTATGATCGAAGAATTGGCCTCCGATAGCGGATTTGCGATCGGGCGGGAATTCTACGATGAAGAGAATTTCTACATAGATTCGCTGTGGTTCCCAAGTACGGCAGGCTGTTAACCTGCTTGTCCGCCGTTCGCCCGATGAACACGACAATATTAACCTTCGACACTCTCGATTCAACAAACACCGAGGCAATTCGCCAGGCTCGGGAAGGTGCGGCCGAAGGACTGTGCATCATCGCCCGCCAGCAAACCGCTGGCCGCGGGCGGCTTGGGCGGACCTGGATAAGCGAAAAAGATGCCGGCCTTTATTTCAGCATCGTCCTCCGCCCGCGGATCGATGCTCGCTACCTTCCGCTTATCACGCTAATGACCGGCGTTGCGGTACATGACACCCTTGTCGAATTCGGTGTGCGCCCCGATATAAAGTGGGTCAATGACGTCCACGTCAACGGTAAAAAGATCGCCGGGATCCTGGCCGAAACCGCCGAAACCCCGAAAGGCCTCGCCGTGGTCGTCGGCATCGGCATCAATTTACGGCCCTCAAGCTTCCCGCCCGAGATCGCCGATATAGCCACATCGATCAACCAGATCGTTGGGAAGATCTCGATCGAAATGCTTGCAGGTTCCATGATCAAATATCTTGCGTATTTTTACGATTTGCTTCAGGACACGGATGGGAATATTACTATCATTGACGAATGGCGGCGGCGGTCCAGCTATTTTCTTGGAAAATATGTTCGCGTGTCTGTCGGCGATGAAACGCTTACCGGCGTAACTGACGGGCTTGAATGGAACGGCGCACTTCGGATCAAGCGCGATGACGGAAGCGTTACGATAGTCCAGGCCGGAGATGTTGAAAATCTCCGAGCCTCCTAGCTCCAGGCCGCCCATCGATCTTGGCAATAAACGGCATTGTTCCTTATTCTAATATCCGGCCCGGCGCTTTCTTCGCGCCGCTCAATTATCACAACTTCTTTTCACAATGCCACGACGACTATCTGAGATACATCCCCTGATCTACCGTTCTCGCATCGGGCAAAAGCGCTTGTTCCGGCGGATATTGGACCTTGCGGGCGGCACACGGTTCGCATCAGGCCGGAGCGAAAGCCAATTGGCGTTTACTTGCAAGAAACATCAGTCGTTGCTGCGAAGAAGGCTTGGCAACTCGGACCCGCAGCTTCAGGAGAACAAGGTAAGGAATCTGCAGATCGCATGCCCGCCTATCGACGGCCTGCTTATCAAACCGGGCGAAACATTCTCATTTTGGGACCGTGTCGGCGAAGCGACGGCCGCAAAAGGTTATTGCGAAGGGATGCAGCTTTCCCGCGGCGAAGTGGTCCGCGGCGTTGGCGGCGGACTTTGCCAGCTTGCAAATCTGCTTTACTGGATGGCCCTGCACACGCCGCTATCGGTCGCCGAACGCCATCATCACAGCTTTGACCCTTTTCCGGATGAAAGCCGCGTCCTTCCATTCGGCAGCGGTGCCGGAGTTTTTTATAATTACATCGATCTACGCTTTTTTAACCCGACCGAGTTCACCTTTCAAATAAAACTCTGGCTGACCGCCGATCATCTAAAAGGCTCGATACTTTCTGACCGCGAAACGCCGCACAGTTATCACGTATTCGAACGCGGCCACCGTTTTCTGCAACAGGACGGAAAGATATTTCGTGAGAACGAGATCTGGCGCGAGATAATTGACCGCCGCACCGGCAGCCGCGTAGGCGAAGAAATGCTGGTCAGGAACTTCTCCGAAGTGAAATATGAACTGAACGAGCAGCAGGCCGCGGATATTGCGGAAGCCCGAGCATGAGAACGGCATCAGTTTCGTGGGCCTTCGTGTCTGCTTTTCGTCCGTTTCGTGGTACAGAGGTCCGGCTTCGCCACCACGAAACCCAGGAAACGATGATCCCCAGTTGGTCCTCATCACACTTTGAACGAACCGTGAGCTGCCGCAATGAACCGCGGTCCCGCTTGAATATATGGTTTGTACAGTGTAGTTTTAATTAACGGTTTATGAGTAGCGAATTTGACCAACTATCGGATTTTGAACTGGACGACGAAGAATTTTCGGACGAACTGTCTGAGTTCGAAGATTTCGACGCCGATCTGGAAAACGTTCTTGTACGGACTGCCGTGCTGCAAAAGAACAATATGGTCGCGCTCCTATGCATTAAAAGCGCTACCGCCGGTGCGGCCATCTGCCGCGTCGATCCTCGCGAAAACCATCCGGCCGTACAGCTCTATGACGATCCGACCGCCGCGCTTGAGTGGTTCACCAAAAGCCTGAGCACTAGCAGAAAGAACGGCTGGAGACTGGTTTACGACGGCCTTCCGCTTCAGGGCTAAATGCTGCTTGCGATCGACATCGGCAACTCCCTCACCAAATTCGGCATTTTTGACTCGTCAACACTTGTCGACAAATTTTCCATTCCGACCGAACGCGATTACAGCCCGGATGAACTTTTGTTCGATCGGCTGCGCAAAAACGGCAGCCGGTTTCTGACGTATGACACTATTGCTGTATCCTCGGTCGTTCCGAAATTGGACGAAACCTTTCGCAAGGCATTCACAGCATCGCTCAATGTCATTCCGTGCTTTATCGATCATACCTACGATCTCGGCCTGAAGATCAAATACAAACCCGCGTCGGCTGCCGGTATCGACCGTTTGATCAATGCGTCGGCCGCCGCTGAAAAGTATGGAGCACCGGTCATTGCGTGCAGCTTCGGCACGGCGACCACGTTCGACGTGGTAAACGCCAAAATGGAATATCTTGGCGGCGCCATCGCTCCCGGCCTCCGTGTCCTAAGCCATGCCCTCCATCTAAAAACGGCCAAGCTGCCGGAAGTAAACGTCGAAGAACCGGCGAACGTGATCGGAGCGACAACCGAAGCATCGATCAGTTCCGGTATTTTCTTCGGATATATCGGCATGGCCGAGGGCATCTTAAAACGCATGCTCGCCGAACTCGGCCGATCGGCGAAAGTGATCGGCACCGGCGGCTTCGCTCCGATCGTCGGCGGCAAGAGCAGCGTGATCGACGTAGTTGACGAGAATTTGACGCTCAACGGCATCAGGATGATCGCCGAACGGCGAGATCGGGCCCGCTCCGCCATACGCACAGGCGAGTAATGACCATTTACACCATCGGCCACGGACGCCACGCGTTCGACTATTTTCTCGATCTGCTTCGGCAATATGAGATCGAGTTTGTCTGCGATGTGCGAAGCATAGCACGTTCGCGCTGGCCGCAATTCAATGGAGCGGTCTTACGCGAATTGCTGAAGGATAACCGGATCGGCTACGAGCATCTGCCGGAAACCGGCGGCCGTAACAAACCTAAACCTGAGGATCTTGCCCGCGGCCTCGACCGGATAATTGAGATCGCATCAGAGGTACGCACAGTGATGATGTGTTCCGAATCGCAGCCGCTCTCACATCACAAAATATCGCGCGTCAACTGTCATCGCGTCGGCATGCTCTCACCCATGCTGCGAACCCGCGGTGTCGAGCGGATCATTCATATTTTGCCGGATGGGTCAAAGATCGAGTTCGATGAATCGGCACTTACCTGGACCTGGTGATCGGCAATTGCGGAGTTGTTAATTGTACATTGGCCTCTCGCGGCTTGGTTCCGATCAACCAATTTACAATTGCCAATGTACCAATTAACAATGAAGCGCCTGAACGCGACATCATTAAAGAATGCAACCGTCCGCCTGGTGTGCGAACATCCGGAACTTGAACGGGTTTATCGTGCTTACGGCACGCCGCCGCTGTGGGGCCGCGAACCCGGATTTGCGACCTTGCTGCAGATCATTCTTGAACAACAGGTATCGCTCGCATCGGCCAAGGCGTGTTTTGATAAACTGGCCGCATACCTCGGCGAAGTTTCGCCCGAGACATTGCTTACATTGAATGACATTGAACTGAAAAAGATCGGCTTTAGCCGCCAGAAGACGGCTTATGCGCGGCATTTATCAGAGGCCGTGATCGAACAACGCATCGATCTCAACACTCTAGCCACGCTGCCGGACACCGAGGTTAAGGGTCAGCTTACCAAACTAAAGGGCGTCGGCGAGTGGACCAGCGACATCTACCTGCTCATGGCACTGCTGCGGCCGGACGTTATGCCGAAGGGCGACATCGCCCTGCATGCCGCGTATCAAAAGTTAGCCGGCCTTGATGCTCGTCCGGCCTCGGAAGAGTTCATCGCAATTGCTGAGAAATGGAAACCGTTCCGCTCGGTTGCCGCCCGGCTCTTGTGGCATTTTTATCTGTCCGAGAAACGCCCACGCTAGCAAGGCCCTGTTGTACAATGGCGACAATGAAAATTTTGGACGTAGGCTGCGGCGCCAACAAATTTGAAGGGGCGATTGGCCTTGACAACAACCCGCGCACGGCGGCCGATGTTATCCATGACCTCGGCGATGTGCCGTACCCTTTCGCGGACAACGAATTCGATCTCGTCGTCTCGCGGCACGTTATCGAGCATGTGCCGGACGTAATGGCCTTTGTTGGCGAGCTTTACCGTGTTACCAAACACGGCGGCACCATCCGCCTCGTCACGCCTCACTATACGAACCCCGACTGGGCGACCGATCCAACGCACCGAAATCATTTCAATTCATACAGCTTCAACACCTTTATGTCGGAGCGGGCCGTTTTCGATTTTTATACCGATATCCAGCTTAAACCGCTGAAAACCTACGTTTCGCTGCTAAACTTGTGGCGTGCGCTGGGCATTGAGTTCGCGGTCAACCTGGACCAGAGATCGCCAGGATTTCGCTTCCTGAGAAAGTTTTGGGAACATTATTTGAGTAGTATCGTTCGGGGAAAGGAGCTGCATTTTGAATTTGAGGTGATCAAAAAGCTTTGAACTATCAACCGAAGATAGCAAACTATTTCAACCATTTAGCTCATCTTTACACGTGGATAGTCGGATACAA
>JADLDC010000332.1 GCA_020846885.1 Acidobacteriota bacterium
GCTGGAACAATGGCAAAAAGTGATCGACGTAAATTTGACAGGCTGCTTTCTTTTCGCTCAGGCCGCCGGACGCGAGATGCTGAAGAAAAATAGCGGTTCGATAATCAACATAGCATCCGTGGCCGGCCTCACATCATCCGCGAACGGCCCGTTCTATGCCGGTTACGTCGCAAGCAAGGCCGGCCTTATCGGCCTGACACGCGAATTGGCCGCAAGTTGGGGGCGGCGCGGCATTCGCGTCAATGCTATCGCTCCGGGGTTCTTTCATTCGCGGCTCGCCGATTCGGTGATCGATATCTATGAAAGTTCAATACAGGAAAGCAATATGATCCCGCGGATCGGTATGGAAGGCGAACTCAAAGGAATAACCGTTTTCCTCGCGTCTGATGCATCGAGCTATATAACAGGCCAAACGATCGCGGTTGACGGCGGCATGACGGCTTGAGTGATCTGCCGATCGGGTCACTCAACAAATCTGAATGCGCCAAACCTTTCCGGCACATGAAACGCAGGCCCTGTTGTCAGCGTCGGCTGCCATGCCAGATAGCCTCGATCTTCTCCCTCGCCCACGCAGCGAAACAGATTGCCAAGCCATACATCGCCGGTTTTAGGCCCAGGCTTGCCAAATGCCTCCCACGGGATCTTCATTGTCATCACGACGCTGTCCGGGCCGATCGCGGCAAACGTTTCCATACCCGACGAATATTTCCAATCAGAGATGCGTTCGCCGCTGGTCAGATCAAGCGCAACATCAAGCCATTCGCCGGTCGGGGCAACCTCGAATTCAAAATATCTCCGTGGTTCATTCACGTCCGGAGCAACGAATATCTCGCATACATCGCGGTCCCACAATCCGACGGACTTTGCTGTCACATCGGGCCTATCGCTGACGACAAGCGGTTCAGCCTGTGCGGCATCGAATCGAACATACATCGCGGAGGCTGACCACAACAGGCGCGTAGTAAAATGCCGTTCATTGGGCGATCGTTTGCCGGACCAGTACTTTTCTATCGTTATTCCATCGGTCCTCGTCCATGCCGCATTGGCAGCGTCAGCAACCGCGAGATCGTTCTCAATGAACGTGATATCCAAGTGGGCATTGTCCAAGTTGGCCATATTGTCAGCGAGAAGACTCCGGTTCGGTTTTTGAAAGTTTGCGGATATCTATCGAAATAGGCGCGCCGTCCTCGACCGTATTGTAGAGACTGACGAATTTGTGCCCGATCTTGATCTGCTCCGGCTTATACGAAGACCGTGAATGCACCTGCTGGCCAAAGGTCTCATCGATCGCGGTCAGAAGTATCAGGATCTCGGCGTCCGTCCCGACAAGTTCGTCCGCGCCCAGCCCGTAGAGCGGGGAATGTTTGTCTATCGGGTGCACGACCGTCCATGCGAGCGGAAAAAAACTCACCTTTCGCCGTTCTAGATCAAGCGTATCGAACCGCCGCACCGTCCGCCCGTTCTCATTCACAAACCGTGCGAACATCACTACAGCCGTCAGCTCGATCAGTTGGTTGCTCCGTCCGTTAACGATACGAAACATCAAGCCGGTCATGTCGCGATATGGCGCTATGACCGCAACATCGCTAAAGACCACCCGTGCGGTAGGCCGCGCAAACCGCGCGAATACGAGTCCGGTGATCAGAGCATTTATCAGCAGGCTGTAATACGATTCGATCGTGACAATAAGGTTCGGAATAATTCCGGCCGGATGGATCGTCCCGTAGCCGATCGTCGCAAAGGTCTGAACGCTGAAAAAGAATCCGCGGATAAAAATGTTGTCCATCGGCGTTGACGACGTGTCAACAAGCGCCTCCGGGCCAAAGCTCGCATAGATCGAGCCGAACAGTACATTGCTCAGGAAATACAAAAGCAGCAGCAACAGTAGAAAAGTGCGCCACCGCATTGAGAGAAGCGTGTGATATAGATTGATCGCCGCCAGCGGCCCCAGGCCGGTCCGGCGGACGTTGAACGAACCGTTGCTGTTGAGCAGCCTCTCACGGCTCTGGCCGGTGACGACCGTCCCAAACCCAAGGTCGCGATATTCAACACCGTCGCCATCGACGGTCTGCAATGCGTTGTCCACAGTATCTTCGTTCATTTACTAAAGCTATCGCTTATTCGCAAAGATCTGTCAACGGAGGCGGCCATCCGCAGTATGGATGTCTGAAATGCTCTCAGATTGCTCTGGTGTGGCCTGTCTTATTCCGAAATTCAGATCTCATTCCTCTTATTCGGTGGTTTTAAGACCGCTATCGACTCAGACGTTACGGGCCATTAGCTCACGGGTTGGAAGGAATTCGGCGTCGATCTCCGGCAATCCGTAGGCAGAGCGTATATCCGCGATCTCTTTTAACAACCATGTCTTGCAGTCATAGTTATCGCTTTGGTCGTGAAATTTTTTCAGTTTGCGGATCGAGCGTGTAAATCGAGGCGGGTTAAGCAGCAGAAAGCTAAGAAACCGCACGGGCCTCTTTTTCAGATCAGCCACGGTTGGATAGCACGCCAACAGGCTTATGCAGATCTTTTCCTTATCAACGCTGGCAAGCCCGGCGGCCGAGAATTCTATATCCGCGCCGTAACCCACGCAGATAACATCTGCTCCCCAATCGCTTGAGATCGAATAGCGCAGTATCTTGCTCGACAAGCTTATCGTAAGTATCCGATCGTCGTCCGGCCGGTCACCGCGGCGGACGCTGACCGATCCGGGCCCGATGGCCACGTTAAAGCAGTTGTTCGCTTCAACATCGGTGATCCGCACGCAGAACTTCAGGTCTTTTAACTTCCGCGGATCAAAAAGTGTTCTTCGCTTGTTTACGTTTGCTCGGATCTCTCCGGCCAGCCTTTCTGCGTCCCCCTCATCGATCAGGCCAATGCTCCGCTTCGCGGCGATCTCGCCGCCGTACTGCTCATCAACAAGCCGCTGAATACCGCCGTTCATTGCGTGCTCACGATACGGCGACAGCCGTTTGAGCTCGCCGCCTTCAAGCACGTCGCCCGAATACATGTCGTAGATCGCCGGCCGCGCACCGCTATCCGAAAAGTATCTGGCGTAATAGGCGGCCATCTTTTGTCGCGGGAACCGCGCGGCGTTTATCCACCGTTGATGATCGGACAAAAGCGCAAAATCAGCCGCGAACGGCACCGCCACCTCCGCATTCAAGTCCCGCGCGATACGGCAAAAATTGTGCGCAAAAAGCTGTTCGCGAATAACGCCGCGTTCCCAGTCATCCTTTCCTTCAAAATGGATCGTGTTCGGAAAGTGGCTTGCCCCGCCAAATCCGCAGAACAAATAATCGACCTTTGGCCAACGTTCGCGGATAAGGTCAACGTAAAAATCGATCACTTTCTCAGGCGACGAATGCAATGCGTCATTCGCATTTACCAGAACCTCGCCGCCGCTCTCGATCACCATTATGCTGTCGTGCCCGTTGACGATGAACGTGACCGCCGTTTTGGCCGAGACCTTGTACTTTCGCAAAGTGACCGCCTCGGTCACGCTGTCAAACCCAAGGCCTTCGATATACTCCTTGGCCCCGCCAAAAAAAGCGTACGGGTAGAAGACCTTTGCCGTTTTTGGAAGCAGCCGCATGGTCGGTTCATGCAAATGGTCCTCATGCCCGTGCGAAACAAAGATCGCATCGACATCGCTCAATTTGTCGGAATTTACCGGCTTTGGAAAAACATGCCACTGCCCGCAAAACGCCGGGCCGTTAAACCACGGATCAGTCGCGATCCGCAGATCCTCTGTCTCTATCAAAAGGCAGGCATGACAGACATACTCGATTCTCATCGTGTTAGCAGAGGGAGTCAGAAATTATCGGATCGGCAGTTCTTAATCTGCCGTCTTAAGAAAGGACGGAAACTACAACAATTCCACAATATACGCGGTAGAACATACCAATGCAATTGGTTCGAGGGCCGCTGATCGAACTCATTGTAATGCCGAAATTTTAACTCCGTAGAAATGGTCTCATTCCAGGGCCATTACATACTTGCGTTTACGCGATCTGAACTCGCCCGTTCGAAGGATCCTGTCTCGCGGGATTCGTTCTTTGATTCGTGCATTTCGTGGTGACACGGCTAGCCCCGTCGGCCAAGGAGCACGCGAGACCAAGGAAAAGGACACCGATTTGGGAAAGACACCCACTTTCAAATAAACCTCGATCGCGGCGCGCGTCTATTCTCTCCGCCGCAAGGTTTCATGCTAGAATGCGTAGCTGTATAATTTCGGCTGCGCATTTGCCTCATTACGTTCATCCAAGTATCCAGACATTATGAAATACTGCCCTAACTGCAGCACGCGCTATGACGAAGA
>JADLDC010000333.1 GCA_020846885.1 Acidobacteriota bacterium
AAGAACTTTCGCCAAATCCCCTACGACCAAAAACTGTCGGAAGTTGCATTTTCAGGATTAGTATAACAGGAAAAAGGATTTATGGAATAGCAAACTCCAGCGGTTGAAGGCGAATTTGCTTTGAGTTCCTTTCGGTTGATCTTTGCGTCGTTGGCGGTCTTTGCGTGAGAGCTGTTTTGAAGTCACGCAAGGCCCGCCCCCGGCCGCAAAGAAAGATGGTGTTCCATCGTTCGGTGCAAGTTGCGAAACCTGACTGCGTTCAGTAGTTAGGCCCGCGGAGCGATTCCGGCCCGGCCGCTGGTTTAAAAGTATGATCTTGCGATAAAGTTGGTTCGATGTATTCCGCCATCTGATCCGTCAAGGTCCCGAGTGAGGGAAAGCTAATAAAATGAGGAAACTAACGGCAGTTTTGGTTTTGGCTTCGGTATATTTGAGCATTTTTGCTCCGTTTGCAGCGGTCGCTCTTGGACAGATCGCCGGCAGATCAAGGGAAAAGAGAATGAATGATATTCCGGCTGGATTCACGTTTCGATTAAGTGAAGGTGTTCAAGGTTCGGAAACGCGGACCGTACAGCCGCCGGCGACGTCCGAGCCTATCTCAGAGGATCTGTCGTCGTCGATCTTAAAGCGGCTTCCCGCGATAGAGTCCGACCCAAGCGACCAGACGGAGTTTTCAAAACGCATCGGAACGCTGCCGGCACCGAAAACCGGGAATCGCATTCCCGTAAAATTTCCCGCCGATGCAGATAGGGCATTGCCGAATACTGCGGGCAGCAATACCTCGCTTGAAGTCCTACGTTTTTCGCCGGAAGGAGAGGTACCGCTGGCGCCGGACCTGAGCGTTACCTTCTCACAGCCGATGGTCGCAGTTACATCGCAGGAAGAAGCGGCCAACTACGCGCCGGTCGAGTTCACGCCGCAGGTAGAAGGCCGGTGGCGCTGGCTTGGGACAAAAACGCTGATGTTCGATACGGACAAACGCTTCCCAATGGCCACGAAGTTTACGGCCCGCATAGCCGCCGGAACAAAGTCTGCCACCGGACAGGCGCTCGCGAAAGACTTTTCGTGGACATTTACCACCCCGCCGCCAAAGGTTGAGCAGATGATCCCGCAGAATCAGGTCGTTCGCCGTGATGCGTTGATGTTCATTCGCTTTGACCAGGCGATAAACCCGGAGGCGGTCCTTCGGACGATCTCGGTACTTGCCGGCGGGCGAAAGTTGGCCACGCGATTGGCCACCGAGGCCGAGATCGCCGCGGACGGCAATATTTCATATCACGCCAAGCAAACGCAGCCCGGCCGCTGGGTCGCGTTCAGGGCGGTAAATGCGAACGGCGGCGTCGAAGACGCAATGCCCGGAGCGTCAACGATAACTGTCAATGTTGAGAAAGGTACGCCGTCGGCCGAAGGGCCGCTGACAACCGTTGAACGCCAGCCGTTTCAGTTCACAACCTACGGGCCGTTCAAATACAGGCGATCGTATTGCGGTTGGGAAAGCAAGCCCGATTGCTCGCCGTTCGATGCGTGGTACGTCGAATTCAATAACCCGATCGACAGCGGAAAGTTCGCAAAGGAAATGGTCAAGGTTGAACCGGCGGTTGAGGGACTGAATATTTACCCATCGGGCAACTACGTGTATTTCCAGGACTACAAGAAGGGAAATACGACATATAAGGTCACCCTCGACGGCGGCTTGACGGATAATTTTGGCCAAACGCTCGGGCGGCCCGCAGTCGCAACGTTCAAGGTCGGGCCCGCTCCCCAGAATTTCTATGCGCAAGGCGGATCGATGGTCGTTCTTGACCTTGGGTCAAAGCCGGCGTTTTCGATCTACACCACAAATCATTCGAACGCCCGCGTGCGGATGTATCGTGTAACACCCGAAAACTGGTATCAGTTCACACAGTATTTTCGGCGGATGAATTACGACGACGGCGAACGCCCGGCCATCCCCGGCTCGCTTATTTCTGAAACGGTCGTTCCGATCAAGAACATTCAGGATGAACTGGTCGAAACACGTATCGACCTCAGTGCGGCCCTGCCCGGCGGGCTTGGCAATATCATTCTCGATGTCGAGCCGACGGTCAAACGAGATAAATACGACCGTTCACGCGTCTTTACGTGGGTTCAGGGCACGCATATCGGGCTTGATGCGTTTGTGGATAATGAGGAGCTAGTTGGTTTTGCGACTGATCTCGCAACGGGCAAGGCCCTAAACGGTGTGCAGTTGTCGATCTATCCTAACGGCGCCGTTAGTTCAGTCATGCCTGACGGCAGCGTGCCGACCGAAGAATCCGGCTGGATCGAGTCCGCATGGGAATGGATCGCCGGTTCAGGCGGCCCAAGCGCGGGCGATATTACTTCATTCAATCCCGACGGAAGTCAGGCCGAAAGCGAGGCCATCGAGCCCGCGCAATCAAATTCCACAGGTCCCAACGGCATTCTGCGCCTTTCGCTGCCGGAAACGCCGTCGAACAAGGGAATGAGCCTTCTTGTCGCAAAACGCGGCGGCGATACTGCGTTCCTGCCTGAGAATACCGAATATTATTGGCAGGACACCGGCAGTTGGTATAAAAGGGCCAGTTCGGATTCGCTCCGCTGGTTCGTCTTTGACGATCGGGGAATGTACAAGCCAAACGAGGAAGTTTCGGTCAAGGGATATATCCGCCGCATAACGGGCGGAAAGCTTGGCGATGTCGAAGGGCTCGGCGATGCGGCGAGCGGGCTTACCTGGTCCGCCAAAGACCCGCGAAACAATGAGATCGCAAAAGGCGAAGGAGAGCTCAATGCATTTGGTGCTTTCGATCTAAAGTTCAAACTGCCGGACAACGCAAACCTCGGCTATGCCCGGATCGATCTGCATACGAACGGTAAGATCAGCGGCGAAAACCATTCGCATCAGTTCCAGATACAGGAATTTCGGCGGCCTGAGTTTGAGGTTACGGCCAAGGTCGAAACGGAAGCACCGCATATCGTCGGCGGCCACGCGATGTTGTCGGTCGATGCTCAATACTACGCCGGCGGCGGCTTGCCGAACGCCGAAGCTAACTGGACCGTAACGGCTACGCCAACCAGCTACACACCACCAAATCGCGGCGATTTCACGTTTGGCACATGGGTGCCGTGGTGGGGCCGATATGATTACAACAGGCCGTATGGCGGCACGACGGAGAATTTTAAGGGCGTGACCGATGCCGAAGGCCGCCATCTGCTCCGCATCGATTTCGATTCGGTCAAACCGCCGCGGCCGTACACGATCAGCGCCAGCGCTTCGGTTCAGGACGTGAATCGCCAGACGTTTGCCGGCCGAACGTCGATGCTTGTGCATCCGGCGGACCTGTATGTCGGTATCCGAACGCCGCGTACTTTTGTCCAGAAGGGCGAGGCGATCAACGTTGAATCCATTGTTACCGACATCGACGGCAAGCTGATCCCGAACCGTGATATCGAGATAAAGGCAGTACTCAAGGATTGGCAGTTCGACAAAGGTTCGTGGAATGAGATCACGGTCGATGAACAGACGTGCACAGTTAAGTCAGAACCGCCTGCGTCAGCGGGCGGCGAGTATGCCGGCGTTGCAAAGTGTTCCTTTACCGCCAAAGCCGGCGGCCGGTACACCGTCACGGCGATGGTAATGGACGATCGCGAGCGGCCCAACGAAAGCGAGTTCACCATCTGGGTCCCCGGCGGAAAGCAGCCGCCGAAGCGAAATGTTGAGCAGGAAGAAGTGCAGATCATTCCGAATAAGAAGGACTATGCACCTGGTGAGACGGCCGAACTTTTGGTGATCGCGCCCTTTGCGGAGCCGTCCGGAAACCGGCGGACTGAGGTCCGCGTTCCGGTTGAAGGCGTCTTGACGCTCCGCCGCGATGGGATCGTTAAGACCGAGCGGTTTACGATGAAGGATTCCTCGATCACCTTGAAGATCCCGCTCGATGAAAAGTATTTGCCAAACATCAACGCCCAGGTCGATCTTGTCGGCTCGGCGGAACGGAACGCTGCCGTCCCGGCTGCGGCCGGACGGCGGGACGCCGGCGCTCCCCGCCCGGCATTTGCGTCCGGCAATATCAACCTTTCCATCTCAACCGCTTCGCGAAAGCTTACGGTATCCGCTGAACCAAAAGACAAAACGCTTGTCCCCGGCGGCGAAACAAAAGTCGATATCGAGGTAAAGGACGACGCCGGGGAACCGGTCGCGAACAGCGAAGTCGCGGTCGTGATCGTCGATGAATCGGTGCTTGCTCTCTCAGGCTATTCGATCGCTGACCCAATGTCCATCTTCTACACGCCGCGCGGAACCGGGACGACCGATCATCATCTGCGAAAGGATGTGCTGCTTGGAAATCCGGATGATGTTAATCCACCGCCGCCTCCTCCGTCACGTGCCGCTGGGTGGAGCGATCCAAACGCGAACTTTCGAAAGATGGAGAATCTTGCAACTTTGCAAAGGGCTCCTGCCGCGAAGCAAATGAACATGGCGGCGGATTCAGCGGCAGAGTCTGTGATCCGAGCGGAAGACCAGGCGGCAATAAACCTTCGCGAAAACTTCGACGCTCTTGCCGTGTGGTCGCCGTCGGTCAAGACCGACTCGAACGGCCGTGCAACCGTTGATGTAAAACTGCCGGACAACCTGACCCGTTACCGGATCACCGCCGTCTCGGTCGATCAGGGCAGGCGTTTTGGCAGATCGGAATCGAACATCACGGCCAAGAAACCGCTGATGGTCCGCCCAAGCGCTCCTCGATTTATGAACTTCGGCGATCGTGTCGAGCTTCCTGTCGTTGTCCAGAATCAAACCGATCAGGACATGACGGTCGATGTGGCGGTCCGTGCGACGAATGCAGATCTTACGGGCGGAGACCTGAGCGGTAGCGAGGGTGCCCCTGGACCGGCGGGCGAGGCGACACAGGGCACATTCTCTACCGGTCGTGTTTCGGCCTTCGGTAAGCGCGTTCTCGTTAAAGCCAACAGCCGCGAGGAAGTGCGGTTTCCTGTCAGCACCGTAAAAGCCGGCACGGCCCGTTTCCAGATCGCCGTAACATCCGGCAAGCACAACGACGCGGCAGAGGTCTCGCTGCCCGTCTGGACACCGGCGACGACCGAGGCATTTGCCACCTACGGCACGACCGATCAGGATGGTGCGATCATTCAACCCGTCCAGGCTCCCGGCGATGTCTATCCGCAATTTGGCGGGCTTGAGATAACGACGAGCTCTACCCAGTTGCAAGAGCTGACGGACGCATACATTTATCTCGCGAATTATCCATACGAATGCTCTGAGCAGATCGCGTCCAGAATGATCTCGACCGCGGCCCTGCGCGATGTATTGACCGCGTTCAAGGCCAAGGATATGCCGTCCGCGGCCGAGCTGGAGGCAAAATTCAAACGCGATATTCAGATCCTTCAATCCCGCCAACGCGAAGACGGCAGTTTTGGGCTCTGGCAAAAAGAACGCGAAAGATACGAATATCCGTTTCTGACCGTCCATGTGGCGCACGCCCTTGCCCTGGCCAAAGCGAAAGGCTACAACGTGCCGGACGAGATGCTGAACAGGGCTAAACCGTACCTGAGCAACATCGAAAGCCATATGAACGACCAGTGGCACAAGGCATCGCCGCAGGCGCGCTGGACAATTTCGGCATACGCCCTTTATGTTCGTGACATCATCGGCGATAAAGATGCCGGAAAGGCCAAAAACCTTTTGGCCGAAGCCAGGTCAGAACCGCCTGCGTCAGCGGGCGGCCAGTCCGCTGTTCTATACAACACGCGTATGCCCTTCGAGGCTCTCGGCTGGATCCTCTCCGTTCTCGCTGACGACAAAGGTTCTGCCGCTGAGGTCGGATCGATCATACGATTCCTGATGAATCGAACAACAGAAACAGCATCCACCGCCAATTTCGTGACAGATTACGGCGACGGGGGCTGGCTGATCATGTACTCGAACCGCCGTGCGGACGGCGTGCTGCTTGAGGCGTTGATCAGGGCACAACCGAATAACGATCTCATCCCCAAGCTCGTCCGCGGCCTGCTGGCCCATCGCACAAAGGGGCATTGGGGTTCGACGCAGGAGAATGTATTTATCCTGCTTGCGCTTGATAAATACTTCAATGCGTTCGAAAAGGTCACGCCGGATTTTGTCACGCGTATCTGGCTCGGCAGCACATACGCGGGCGAGGAAGCGTTCAAAGGCCGCTCGGTTGATTCGAATGTGCTGAACATTCCAATGTCGTACCTGTTGGGGAATGCTGCGGTAGCGGTGGAAGGACGTCAGGACGTTGGTGTTCCGTTGATCATCGACCGCCAGGGAGCAGGGCGGCTGTATTACCGGATCGGGATGAAATATGCGCCGAAAAACCTGAAACTGGAACCCGCAGATTGCGGCTTTACGGTACTGAGAAAATATGAAGCGGTCGATAATAAGGACGATGTAAAACACAACGCGGACGGGAGTTGGACGATCAAGTCCGGCGCCCGTGTTCGCATCCGCCTGACGATGGTCGCGCAGGCCCGGCGATATCACGTCGCTCTGGTCGATAAGCTGCCCGCGGGATTAGAGATCTTAAATCCCGAACTCAAAACGACCGAAGCCATCCCGCCTGATACCGGAGGCGGCAACACAGGCGTCGTCGAAATGGGCAGCCGATCTTACGGCCGCAATTACTATTGGTGGCGTTGGAATTGGTTCGAACACCAGAACTTCCGCGACGAACGTGCCGAAGCGTTTAGTTCGCTGTTATGGGAAGGCGTTTATAACTACACTTATGTTGCACGGGCGACCACGCCGGGACAGTTCGTAGTGCCGCCGGCAAAGGCCGAAGAAATGTATGCACCGGAAACATTCGGGCGGACGGGAACTGATTTTGTGAATGTCGAGTAGGAGGGAGAAATAAGCGTCAGCGGTACGGTGTGGTAATATTCAGATCGATGAAGCTGCTGCCTGTACTTCTGATCTTGAGCCTTGTTGTTGCTGTCGGCGGCCAGGACACGCGCCGGCAGATCTACGACACCGAAAAGGCGTTCGAGAAAATGGTTGCGGAGAAGGGAATCCGCGACGGATTTATCGAATTTCTTTCGCCGACTGGAATGCTATTCATGCCTGACGCGGTAAATGGCCGCGAGGCGTGGCGGGCAAGGCCGGCGACCAACGCAGCGTTAACGTGGAACCCAGTGTGGATCGACGTTTCTGCCAATGGTGTACTTGCATATAGCATAGGCAATTCACAGTACCGGCCGAAAGGAAAAGACGACAGCCAGATCTATTACGGCCATTATCTTTCTATCTGGATGAAACAGCCGAACGGTAGATTTCTAGCGGCCCTGGACACGGGGATCCATCACGAAAAACCCATCGCAGAACCTGCGGAATGGCGATCGCCTGCGGAAAGCGGAAAGGGGCCGAACCCAAATAGCATTTCGGCTGCCGACTCGGCCGTCGCTTTTTATGAGATGGCCGCAGCGTCAGGCGGCGCGAAAGCGTACAAGGCGTATTTGGCGGAGGATGCGGTGGTACTGCGCGATGGCAAGCTTCCGGCATTTGGCAAAAAAGCTGCTCTGTCGCTGTTAAAAAGTACCGATGGACGGATCAATTTCGCCAAGCGCAAATCGTTTACCGAAGCTATCGATCTCGGGTACGTGAACAGCGGCTATACGACGGTCGATGACAAAGGCGTCGAGATCGAGAAGGGCAATTTTGTCCAGGTGTGGAAATTTCGCGATGGCAAGTGGCGGATCGTGGCCGACATTCTTGTTCCGGTGCCGCGAAATGGCAGTTGATCTCCGCTATTCGTGGCCGCGGAGGCAGCACAAAATTAACTGAATTGAATGAGCTCTGCATCAAAGGAAAAATCGAGCACTGTCCATGCGCGCGTGGTCGAGCTGCTTCGTTTGGAAGCGGCCGCGATCGAACATTCGGCTGTCCGCCTTGACCCCGACAGCGTTTCGGCGGCCGTGTCGATGATCGGAAATTGCCCGGGCAAGATCGTGGTCACGGGCACGGGAAAATCCGGCGTTATCGCCCAAAAGATCGCGCAAACATTGACCAGCACTGGAACGGTGGCGATCTATCTGCACCCGTCGGATGCCTTGCACGGGGGACTTGGCGTTGTTGCATCGGGCGATGTCGTGATTGCACTGAGCAATTCGGGCGAGACGGACGAGGTCCTGGCGTTGATGCCGCCGCTAAAAGCCAGGGAAGTCCAGGTGCTGGCAATTGTCGGCGATCTTTCATCCAGCCTTGCCCGACACGCCGACGTAGTGCTTGAGGCTTCGGTTGACCGCGAGGCGTGCCCGCTGAATCTGGCCCCGACGACATCGACCACAGTTGCCCTGGCGATCGGCGATGCGCTTGCCATGACTCTGATGGAGTCCCGCGGCGTGACAGAGGCGGATTTTGCCGTCAATCATCCTGCGGGACGCCTTGGCAAACGGCTTACGCTGCGTGTTGGCGACCTGATGCAGGAAAGTCCGAGTGTTGACCTAGGCACCAGCTGGCTTGAGGTCGTTCGAACGATCTCAAAATATTCTCTCGGCGCTGTAACGGTCGTGAACGACGACGGCCACCTTGTTGGGATAGTTACGGATGGCGATCTGCGGCGCACTATAGAACGCTCCGCGGACGATGGCCTTGCCGGGCTGACCGCCGAACAGATGATGACGACCGGCCCTATTACGACGACCAAGGCGACGCTCGCTTTCGACGCTATGCGGCTGATGGAAGATCGTCCATCACAGATCTCTGTTCTGCCTGTCATCGACGAAGGCGGGCAATGCGTTGGGCTGATCCGGCTGCATGATATCGTCCGCAGCGGATTATAGCTCTCTAAGCTGAAATTTGAGACAACGCCGCCTTCTTTTCGCCTATCTATTCTTTGCCGATGTCTCTAATACGGGCAACCTGGAGAAATTTTGATGCGAAAACTGATCACGATCCTTGGCCTGATCTTGCTTGGCTCCGCCATTGCCGCCGCTCAGCGTCCCGAAGTGACGATAAGCCTGAATGAGAGCTTTTTTGA
>JADLDC010000334.1 GCA_020846885.1 Acidobacteriota bacterium
CACAGCGCATTGCCGCCGCCCGGATCGAGGCGCAGAAGGATGATCGTCCGATAGCGGACGGCGAGGTCGTGACCGCCTGCCAGGCCGCGTGCCCGACGAACGCGATCGTCTTCGGCGATGCAAATGACCCGAACAGCAAGGTCGCCGCAACGAAACAGGACCATCGAAACTACATTTTGTTGAACGATCTCGGCACTCAGCCGCGGACAACGTACCTGACGGAGCTGAAGAATCAAAACCGGGAAATGCCGGACTTTAAGCCGTTCAAGGAACCCCCGGTCCATAAGGCCGCGAAAGAGAAGAGCACGGGAGCAGAATCGCCGGAGGCGGGGCACTAGATAAACGGGGAGCGGGCGGTTTGTCCGCAGCCCGATAAATTATATGGCTGACTTAAAGGAGATCCAGCAAAGAGTCTATCCGCCGATGGTCGAGGGCGACCATACCTTCGCGACCGTATCGGACAAGATCGGCGACTACGCGCTTCGGAAACGGACGCCGCTGGCCTGGTTCGTCGGGTTCGGCGTTGCCTTCATGGTTGCTCAGCTTCTGATGGTTTCGGTCGTCTATCTGCTGGCCAAGGGCATCGGCATTTTTGGTACCAACCAGCCGGTTGGATGGGCATTCCCGATCATCAACTTCGTCTGGTGGATCGGTATCGGCCACGCCGGAACATTGATCTCCGCCATTCTTCTGCTTCTTAATCAGAAATGGCGTACATCGATCAACCGGTTCGCCGAGGCAATGACGCTGTTCGCCGTTGCCTGCGCCGCGATATTTCCGGTCATCCATACCGGCCGGCCGTGGCTGGCGGCATATTGGCTGTTCCCGTATCCGAACACGATGGGTATCTGGCCGCAGTTTCGCTCGCCGCTCATCTGGGACGTTTTCGCCGTTTCGACATACGCGACCATCTCGCTGCTGTTCTGGTATGTCGGCCTGATCCCCGACCTTGCGACACTCCGCGATCGGGCGAAGAACAAGTATTTCAAGTTTGCTTACGGAATTTTATCGTGGGGCTGGCGCGGTTCCGCCCGGCACTGGCACCGGTATGAACTGGCGTATCTTCTGCTCGCCGGAATATCAACGCCGCTCGTTCTCTCGGTGCACTCGATCGTGTCTTTGGACTTCTCGGTCTCGCAAATACCGGGATGGCACGCCACGTTCTTCCCGCCGTATTTCGTTGCCGGTGCTATCTATGCCGGCTTTGCCATGGTGCTGATCCTCTGTATCCCGCTGCGGGTCTGGTACAACATGAAGGATTTCATCACCGACACCCATTTGCACTACATGGGCAAGGTGATGCTGGCAACAGGGCTGATCGTTGGCTACAGCTATGTGATGGAAGCGTATTTTGGATGGTACAGTGCCAGCCAGTACGAATACTTCATGATCACAAATCGTATCTGGAACGGCCCGTACTGGTATATGTACTGGCTCTTGATATTCTGCAACGTTATCGCGATCCAGTCATTGTGGTTCAAGTATTTCCGCGAGAGCCCGTTCTGGCTGTTCATCATTTCGATAATCGTCAGTATCGGTATGTGGCTCGAACGGTTCGTGATCATCGTAACGAGTTTGCAGCGGGATTTTCTGCCGTCATCGTGGGCGATGTACGCACCGTCGCTTTGGGACTGGTCGCTATACGTGGGAACGATAGGGTTCTTCTTTACACTCGTATTCCTCTTCGTGCGGTTCCTGCCGGTCATCTCGATATTCGAGGTGCGCACGCTGCTTCCTGGAGCCACCGTTCACGGGCACCAGCAGGATTTCGAGGAGAATGTTGTTGAGATCGAATATACGTGGGAGAGGACGGACGAGCCGAATAAATAGGGTACTACGTCAGGCCGCTAAGCCTGACGCGACGGCCTGACAGCCTGTCGTGCACATTATGGACAGCAATCTATACGGAGTAATGGCGGAATTCGACACGCCGACCGCGGTTGTGGATGCCGCGAACAAGGTCCGCCTTGCCGGCTACACAAAAACGGACGCGTTCTCACCGTTCCCGCTGCACGAGATTGACGAGGCTTTGGGGATCCGTCGAAGCATCCTGCCGTTCCTGGTCTTTTGCGGCGGTGTTATCGGTATGCTAAGCGGGTTTGCGCTCCAGATATTCATACATTACATCGACTATCCGCTGAACATCGGCGGGCGTCCATATTTGAGCTGGCCGTCCTTCATTCCGCCGGCCTATGAGTTGACAATACTTTTTGGCGGGTTTACCGCCGTCTTTGGAATGCTGTTCCTGAACGGCCTGCCGCGCCCGTATCACCCGGTTTTTAATGTTCCGCGGTTCGCATTGGCCTCACGGGAAAAGTTCTTCCTCCTGATCGAAGCCGCTGATGACAAATATAATTACGATGAGACGACAAGTTTCATGCGAAGCCTGGGCCCGCAGGAGGTGTTCGATGTACCTGAGTAAGCATTCGGCCCAGGGGCAAATATCCAGAACCGGCCGCCGGACGATATTCTGCATTCTGCTCGCAGCGAGCAGCTTGCTCGCCGCTGGTTGCGGCGTCCGTTACGATATGCAGGACCAGCCGCGCTACGAGGTCTATCGAGAAAGCGACTTTTTCGATGATCACAGCTCGTCGCGTGATTACCCGGAGGGCACAGTTGCCCGCGGCCTGTTGAAGGGGGACAAGGCGTTCTACACCGGAAAGATCGATAACCCGAATCCGAACGCCCCTGTCGAGTCAACGGTCAACGCGCAGGGAAATACGATCGTTACGACCTTCCCGAACATGATCGACGAATTCCCGATCCCTGTGACCAAGGAACTTATCGACCGCGGCCAGGAACGATACAACATTTACTGCATCGTTTGCCACGGTGCCACCGGAAATGGGGATGGGATGATCGTTCGCCGCGGCTTTCCGGCCCCGCCGACGTATCACGACGACAGGCTTCGGAACGCTCCGGTCGGACATTTCTTTGATGTGATGACCAACGGCTTTGGCAAAATGAACAGTTATGCCGCCCAGGTACAGCCTGCTGACAGATGGGCGATCGTTGCATATATTCGGGCTTTGCAGATAAGCCAGAACCCTGACGAGATCTCAAAGATGAACGCGAACCCGGCCGCGAACACCGCGGCACCAAAAGGAACGCCGGCTGCCACGCCCGGAGGTGGACATTAATGGCTGATACCGGAAACTTTCAGGCACCTGCCGATCTTAACCGATGGCGAACTATCGCCTTGGGTGTAGGCGGTGTTGCCCTTATCATTTGGGCCATAGGCACCTATCTCAACCCGGAACAGGGGCTGCGGTCGTGGCTGCTCGGCTTTGTATTGTTTGGCGGGATCGGTCTTGGCTGTCTCGGTGTTCTTCTGCTTGGATACCTTACGGGCGGGGCCTGGGCCGTCGCTACGCGGCGTGCGGCCGAGGCCGGATCGCGAACGCTTCCTGTTATTTTTGTCCTGTTTCTGCCGCTGGCCTTTGGGATCAAGCGTCTTTACGAATGGACGCACATTCCCGCGACCGAGCATATTATGCAGCATCGCGGATGGTTCATGACACCGGAAAGCTGGATATTGCGTTCGGCGGTTTACTTTATCCTTTTTGGCGTGATGGTGTTTCTGCTGAACAAATGGGGCAGAGAACAGGATAAGACGAATAACTACGAAGACGCGGAGAAATTCCTCGGCCGGGCTACCGCGTTTTCGGGGCCGGCAATGGTGTTCTATTCGCTCCTGGTCACGTTCGCGTCGGTTGACTGGGTTATGACGCTCGATCCGCATTACTTCTCTACGATATGGGGATTGTTGTTCGTTGCCGGCTGGGCGCTGAGCGCTTTCTGCTTTTTGGTGGCCGTACTCGCTTTCCTTTCGGACAAGGCCCCGATGGACCGGGTACTCGGACGGCGCCATTTTCACGATCTCGGTAAACTTATCCTTGCCCTCGTGATGATCTGGGCCTATTTCAATTTTTCTCAGTTCCTGATCATCTGGTCGGGTAACATCCCTGAAGAGACTGTCTGGTTCCAGGCCCGAATGTATCACGGCTGGGGATACGTCGCGTGGGCCTTGATCCTGTTCCATTTTGCGGCCCCGTTCCTGGTGCTTTTGCTTCAGGACCTGAAACGCCGAGCCAAGACGCTGGCAAAAGTTGCTGTCTTTATCCTCGTCATGCGATGGCTCGATATGTTGTGGCTGATCAGCCCGACGCCCCGGATCTCAACGCATGGAGCAACGCTTGGATTCATTGACAGCTTTAGCTGGATGGACATTGTGGCCCCGATCGCGGTTGGCGGCATTTGGCTTTGGTATTTTTCGACCCAGTTGATGAAACGGCCGCTCGTGCCCGTGATGGACCCGTTCCTCGAAAAAGCCATCGAGCACGGGCACGGGCATTGACGATCGCGGATCTCTGATGTGCGATCTTGAACAGTAATTCGATCAGCGAGGCCGCCGATCGCAAAAGTGAATTATGAGCTCAGCAAAACACGAAAAGAGTTTTGTCGATTTTGAGAAAGGGTACGAGCAGAACATCATCGGCCTGAAGGGGATCATCTACTTCGGCGTCGGGCTTCTTCTCCTCATCATCATCACGTTCGGGCTTATGTGGGCCCTGCACGGCGTGCTCGAAGAGGACGCTCAGGAAACAAAGGGCTTTACGAACCCGATGCGGGCGCAGATGAAGGATAAGGACAAACTTCCGCCTGAGCCGCGACTTCAGGCAGCTCCCGGCTTTGGCGTTGACACTGAGACAGGACGGGTCAATCTTGAATTAAAGGCCCCGCAGGCGGAATATTGGGAGCTGCGCAAGGCTTGGGACAAGATACTTGCGGAAGGCATCAGGGACCCGAAAACGGGAACGGTCATGGCCATGCCGGTTGACAAGGCCAAAGAACTTCTGCTTCAGCGTGCGCCGAAGGCGAGATTCGGGCCTGAGGCGGAAAAGACGCTGAACGATTCGAAAATGCACGTTAGCGATTCGAGCGCGGGCCGTATTGCCGACGTGAAATGGCGATAAGCCGGATCAGGAAGGTTTTGTTATGAAAAGGAGATCAGCACAAAGAGTTTTACCAGCGCTGTGGGTTATGGCGGCCGTGCTGATGCTGGTTTTGGCAGACGGGGCGTATTCACAAAAGGTGGAACACTATAATTCACCGCTCTATGCCCCGAAAACGTATGACCCTGCTCAATCCGAAAAGAACGGTCTTCCGCAGGTCCTGGAAGAGGTCGGGATCGAACAAAAACTTGGCGATCAGCTTCCGATGGATGCCGAGTTCAAGGACGAGAGCGGCCGGACGGTAAAGCTGGGAGAATTTTTCAACAAGGGCCGGCCGGTTGTCATCGCTTTCGTCTATTACGAATGTCCGATGCTGTGCAATGAAGTGCTCAACGGCCTGACCGGCTCGCTAAAGGGCATCTCGCTTGACGCCGGCAAAGATTTTGACGTCGTGGCGATCAGCTTCGATGCACGTGAGAACGAAAAGCCCGATCTTGCAAAGAACAAGAAAGAGAATTACATGGCCCGGTATGGCCGGCCCGGGACCGAAAGCGGATGGCATTTTCTGACCGGGACCGAAGGCTCTATCGACGCGGCAACAAAAGCGGCGGGATTCGGGTTCAAGTGGGACGAGAAGAGTAACCAGTTCGCCCACGCCGGTGCAGTGATGGTCGTGACGCCCGACGGCCGAATGTCGCGATACCTCTATGGTATCGACTACTCGCCCAGAGACCTTAAGTTCGGCATCATGGAATCGAGCGAGAACAAGGTTGGGAACGCGGCCGAACAACTGCTTTTGTACTGCTATCATTACGACCCGGCCACGGGCAAGTACGGCCTTGCGATCCTGCGCGTGATGAGGATCTTCGCCGTCGCTACCTTGCTCGGGATGGTTGCGATGGGACTGGTGTTTTGGAGAAGGAATAAGAAAGTTTCAAGTTCATAGCCCGGGCAGCGGGTTTGCGGGTTGGCTGACTCGCAAAGCCCTGAACCTTACGGCTCGGAACTATTTGAGAGTATGCAAACCAATTCGTGGGTGCCAATTTTTCCGGATCAGGCTTCGACCTTTGCGTGGCAGGTTGACTACCTGTATTACTACCTGCTGATCGTC
>JADLDC010000335.1 GCA_020846885.1 Acidobacteriota bacterium
ACGGCCGCGAAGCGGATGGCGATTTGCGATCTTTGTTCTCGGATTCATTCTCGTCGGGATCCTTGCTGGTGCAGTCGCGGTTGGAATTCTGGCGGCATTGGGTGTCACGGCTTCGCCTGGGAACCCTGCATTTCTAGTGGTAAACGGCCTCGTGTCACTTTCGGCGGCATTGTTTGTCGGGTGGATCTGCGGTCGATATTTGGAACATTTGCCCTTTAGCGCCCTTGGTGCTGCATTCACAAAGGGTTGGTTGCCGGATCTTGCTGTTGGCCTGCTGCTCGGCGTATTGACCTTTGCCGTCGCGGCCTTGATCGGTATTTTGACCGGCGGGCTTTCGTTCAGGGCGAACACCGGGGCTGGATATTTAGCGATCGCCTCGACGCTGGCTTTTTCATTTGCGGTCTTTGCAGCTGCCGCTGCCTTTGAAGAGGCAGCTTTTCGCGGCTATATCCTTCAAACGTTTGTACGATCGGACCTCTCTCTATTCGCCGTCGTTCTTACCTCTGCGATCTTTGCGACGGTCCATAACGCGAATCCGAACGCTAATATCCTGTCGTGGGTTAACACCTTCCTAGCTGGCGTTTGGTTTGCGGTCGCCTATCTGAAAACTCGAACGCTGTGGTTTCCGTTCGGCCTGCATTTGGCATGGAACTGGGCACAAGGATCGATCTTTGGCGTGGAAGTGAGCGGCTTGACGGAAATCGTGAAGGCTCCGATACTTCGCGAATCCGACGTTGGTCCGGCTTGGCTGACCGGCGGAGACTACGGCATCGAAGGCGGCGTGGTGTGTACGGCCGCCCTGATCTTGTCGATCATTGCGGTCCGCTTTTTGCCGTGGCCCCAGGAACGCGAAATCCAGTCCGCCATTCGAGCGGACGTTGGTCAATACTCGCATTCCTAAAGCGTTTGAATCTTGAACGAAATATCGACCGCCCGGGCCGAGTGTGTTATCCGGCCGACCGAGATAAGATCGACGCCTGCTTCCGCAAACGACCGAACGCGGTCGAGGTCCATTCCGCCTGAGGCTTCGATCAGAACGGCCGGGTTGAGATCACGCGACATCTGGACCAATTTTGCGGCCTCGTCCGGGGTTTGATTATCGAGCATGACAATATCAGCACCGGCCTCGATAGCCTCACGAAGCTGGGCCCAATTGGTCACCTCGACCTCGATCTTGTGCAAATGCCCGACCGTATTCTTTGACGCCGCGACCGCCTCAGCCACGCCGCCGGCGAGCGTAATGTGGTTGTCCTTTATCAAAACTCCGTCATCGAGGCCCATGCGGTGATTCTTTCCGCCGCCTATGGTCACGGCGTATTTTTCAAGCATCCGCAGCCCCGGTGTGGTCTTTCGTGTATCAACGATCGCCGCTCCGGTCCCCTCGACAGCCTTCACATACTGTCGTGTCAACGTGGCGACGCCCGACATTCGCTGCAAAAGGTTCAGGGCCACACGCTCACCGGTCAGCAGAACGTCGGCATAACCTTTCAGCGTTCCAAACACCGTTCCTTCCTCGACCTCGGCGCCGTCGGAGAATGTTGTTTCGATCTCCGAGATCTCGGAATCCAGATGGAGAAAGACGGCTTCAGCCACTTCGAGGCCGCAAATGACCAGATATTCCTTCGCCAAAAGCCGGCCCATTCCGCGAACCTCCGGCGGTACCGTTGAAGATGTTGTGATATCGCCGCGGCCAATGTCCTCCGCTAAAAATTGTCCTATCGCCGCAAGGGCGTCGCCGTTGTCGAGCCAGTTCATAAATTTTCGTCGAACAAACTTTAGTTTGTTCATTCGGTGCGGTCCAACAAACTAAAGTTTGTTGGACACTGTGGGTTCGGTTATTTTAAGGCCCATCGGCTCATACTCGTACCGCGTTACCTGTGTGCTGCTCCAGCCGTTTGGTTCTGAACCGCCGCGCCGGGTTTCGGTATATTCCGTTATAAGCCCTGACGCATCCGTGATAAATTTTATCTCGATGAATTTTAGCCTCGCGGCATCACGTACCGGTGAATTCCCCAGATCTTTCCATGACGCACGCCGCGTGTAGATCTTCCAGCCAGAGTTCGCCGGATCAGCCTCGACAGAATATTCATATTCACCATCAGGAATCGCCATCACCTTCCCGGCTTTCGCACATTCCTTATCCGCCCGCCTCCATGCCTTTTCGCCGGATTTGCAAAAGAACTGGCCGTTCAGGGTAATAGAGTTCGACCGCGTTTTCTTGCCGTTAAACTCCTCATTGACATCGATCCTCTTCGCATCGTTTCCGACAAAATCAGTAACTATCTGTCGCTTCCCGGTTATCTGCTCTCCAGTATAAAAGACCTCGTCGGTTGAAATTCGCCGGTCGCGGGAGGATGCCGCATCGAGGGCCTGGGCGAGAGCGGTGTTGTAGTCCACTTCGGATAGGCGATCCTGGGCCGAACCTAATACAGTCAGAATTGCAACGCTCATTACTACCAGGAAAATAGTCTTCATGATCAACCTCTAACACTAATGAATTGGAGGCTCGACACGGATGTCGGAGTTGTATTCGTAGGTTTCAAGCTGTCGCGTCCATTTTGGTGAGCCGGACGCGCTGGACTCGTTGAAGTATATCGATTCCTTCCGAACCAAAATCCCGCCCTTATCCAACCAGTAGTTCGTCATTTGGGTGTCCTTACCATTGGCCTTCCCGAACTTTGATTTAGAAACAACGCGAATCAAAGTGGCCGTCGTATCATCTACCATATCCGACTCGGTGAGCAAAAACTGCGCCTCAGGCGGATAACCGAAGATCCCAGCGGGGGATGAAATAAGGCGGGGTTGCTCTTCTTCAGTACGCACCCAGTGGGTGTTCGGCTCCCTACTAAAAACCGACTTGCCGATGCGAACGATCTCGTTCCGGATTCTATGCGTGTATAGAACGTGCGATCGATCCGGGAAAACGTAATCACAAACCCAGGAACTATAAAGCTCCCATTGACCATCTGGAGTATCGCTGTGCTGAATTGTTACTGTAGTCCGAAAGGATTTGTCTCTCGTAGCTGCCTGCGAACGCCGCATATGATCCCAAAACTCGTCGCGGGTGATCGGCTTTCCCTGGCCAGCGAGGGTGAATGCTGCCGGCGGATCGATCATTGGCATTATCGGGTCCTCGATCACGATACTCTCGTCCCGTTCATAGAGCATTTCGATACGTGTAGAACCACTCGCGGAACTCTCTGACAAAAATTCTTGCTTTAAAAGCATGCCCGCGTCGTCGATCCAAGTCGTGATCGTCTGACTTCCATTGTTAGAAATGCCATTGTAAGTAAGCCGGAACTTGGTCGCCTTCTGAAATACAACCACCATTTTTCCAGCTAGCCGTGACATACCGAGGTCACGATACTCGGCGGATAGAAGTTCAGTCTTTTGGTCGACGGGTTTGGAGCTTTTGGCGTCTGGCTCGATCTGCCAACCTGAGTTCCTTCGGTTCACGTACCTCTTGTTGCCAATGAATACCCAAACGCTTGAAGGCTCATTTTCACCGCGTTGGGTGTCGATGAAGGATGATCGCATGGCTCCGCCGGGAACGATCTCGTTAATACTGCGGTAGAGCGGCCCCCAAACACAGTTTTCCAGCGCACAGTGTTCTGTGTTCTGCTTCACACGATAAGGTTTTGAATATGTAACCTCACCGGCCCGTTTCAGCGCTTCCGTATACTTAGCTTCCTCGATAATGCGGGCTTGAGAAAAACCCGTCAGCGAGAAAAGAATGGAAAGACTAAAAGCAAGTACACCTCTCATGATCTTACCGAAACTCAGTTTACGCGAGAGCCGCAACGTTTGACCTCAAGGCCGCGATCTGGCCCGTTATCTCTTCTTTTCTGCCCCTCAACTCCTGTACCTTCTCCACCGGGGCTCGTTCAACAAAATTCGCATTCGAAAGTTGTCCGTTCAAACGCTGCAGTTCCGTATCGAGCTTTGCGATCTGGTTTTGGAGGCGTTCGCGTTCCTTGTCGAAATCGATCAGGCCCTCGAGCGGGACCGCGATCTCCGCTCCGCCGGACAGGACCGCTTTGGCTGATGCCTTCGGCACATCGAGCGAATCGGCCAATACCAGTCTATCAGCACGTGCAAGTTTTTTGATCTGCGCCTCGTTTGCGGCAAGAATGGACCTCATTTCGCCAGCGGCCGCAACATGAATGGAAACCCGATCGCTGGGTTTAATGTTCATCTCGGAACGAATGTTTCGGACGCGTTTTATTGTATCAATGACAAGCTGCATCTCGGCCTCGGCCTGCTCGTCAACGAACGTCGGATCACCGGCCGGAAAATCGGCCAGCATTATCGTCGCTCCGGCGTCTGCGTATGCCGCGTTGTGAAAGGCGTTCGATGTTCCCGGCAGCTTCAGCCACAATTCCTCAGTTAGATACGGCATGAATGGATGCAGCAAACGCAAAGCCTGTTCGAGGATCGACAAGATCCGCGAACTGGACACAACGTCGCCCGCCGTTATCTCATCCTTCTTCAGCTCAATATACCAATCGCAAAAATCGTCCCAGAAAAAGTGATATAGAAGCGAGACCGCAGTGTGAAATTCGTAACGTGAAAGGGCCTTGTTCACATTGAGGGCGGTCACGTTTAGGCGCGATACGATCCATCGATCGGGCAGCGGCTCATAACTCCCCTCCTTACTATGGAGGGGTGTCAGCGCTTTTTCCTGACGGGGTGGTTCTTCTTCGGCAGGGAAACCTTCAACGGCCGAGGCAGAACCACCCCGGCCTTTGGCCACCTCTCCTTCGTGAGGGGAACCGATGATCGCTCCATCTGAATTCATCAAGCAAAACCGAGTTGCATTCCAGATCTTGTTTGCAAAGTTCCGATACGTCTCGATCAGCAGATCGTTCCATTTGATATCGGCCCCGGTTGCAATAGAAGCCAGATAGATACGCGTTGCATCGACGCCGAATTTATCGAACATCTCGATCGGGTCAACGCCGTTCTTACGCGATTTCGACATCGGCTTTCCGTCTTTGCCAAGAACGGTGCCGGTGACGATGACGTCTTCGAAAGCCTTTTTGTCGACGAACTTTTTCGTCAGCATTATCATCCGCGATACCCATAGAAAAATGATGTCGCGGCCGGTTACCAGAACATCTGTGGGGAGGAAGGAGTCAAGATCATTCTTAGAAATCGCTGATAGCTGATGGCTGTCAGCTGTTAGCTGTTCTTCACCCTTCTCCCCACTTTCGCTCGTATCCCGCCCGGCTTCTTCGCCGGCCCAACCAAAAGTTGAAAAGGCCCATAGGCCGGATGAGAACCACGTGTCGAGGACGTCCGCGTCCTGTTTCAATTCTCTGCCGCCGGCCTTTTCTTTTGCTTCCCGTTCGGTCCGTGCAACAAACACATTTCCTTCACTGTCATACCACGCCGGGATCTGGTGTCCCCACCAAAGCTGGCGCGAAATGGTCCAGTCCTTTAGATTTTCGAGCCATGCGGTATAGACCTTTTCATGCGGCACTTGCGGTGAAAAATGCGGTACCCCTTCGGTCCGCATTAGTTCGAGCGCCATATCGCGCATTTCGTCCATCTTGACGAACCACTGATCGGACAGGATCGGCTCGACGACCGTTTTGCAGCGTTCGCAAACCGGTAGGGTTATCTCATAATCGTCGATCTTTTCAAGCAGGCCCAACTCATCGAAGCGTTCGATGACCTTTTCGCGTGCCTTGAAACGATCGAGGCCTTCGAACTCAGCACCGGCGGCGGCGTTCATCGTCGCATCATCGTTCATGACGAGCAGTTGTTCGAGATCATGCCTCAGGCCGATCTGATAATCGTTCGGGTCGTGGGCCGGCGTGACCTTTACGGCACCGGTCCCGAATTCGGGATCGACGTATTCGTCGCCGACGATCGGTATTTCACGATCGGTCAGAGGAAGCACAATAGATTTGCCGATAAGGTCGCGGTATCGCTCGTCCTTTGGGTTGACCGCAACCGCCGTGTCACCGAGCATCGTCTCCGGCCGGGTGGTCGCGACCGTCAGATACAACGGGCTTCCCGCCTGTGGTACCGGATATTTCAGGTAGTAAAGTTTCCCGTCTTTGCGCGTTTCTTCCTTTACTTCAAGATCAGAAAGCACCGTCTTGTCCTTCGGGCACCAATTGACTATGCGTAAACCTTTGTATATCCAGCCCTCGTCATACAGTGTGACAAAAACGCTGCGAACGGCCTTCGATAAACTCTCGTCCATCGTAAAACGGTGCCGCGACCAATCTACGGAAGCTCCTTCGCGCCGCATCTGTTCGGTGATGGTGTTGCCGTATTGTTCTTTCCACGCCCAGGCACGGCGGATGAATTCTTCGCGGCCGATGTCTATCGGCGTTTTGCCTTCTTCTTCTCGCAATTGTTCGGCAACTTTTCGCTGCACCGAGATGCCGGCGTGGTCGGTCCCGGGCAGCCATAAGGTGCGAAAGCCCTGCATCCGTTTCCAACGGATCAGCACGTCCATTATCGTGTGCTGCAGGGCGTGGCCCATATGCAGGCTGCCTGTCACATTGGGCGGCGGGATCACGATCGAATATTTTTCAGCGTCCGGGTCTTTGTTGATCTCAGGCTTGAAAAAGCCGCTTGTTTCCCAGCGTTCGTAGTGGCTCTCTTCAGCCTGTTTTGGGTCGTATGCCTTTGGGATCTCCATATTGGTAAACGGATATCATAATGCAAAACCCGCCGGTTTTCACGTGCGGGTTAGCTGTGTGCATCTTCCTCTTTGCGGAAGCCCGCACGTGAGTAAGGGCTTAATATTCAACCTGTCTATTTCGCCCTTACTCCGTGCGGGCTTCTGCATTTCGCAGCTCACGTCGTGTCAGTACCACCCGGCGTTAGCGGGTGGGTTCTTCTTTTCGTGCATCTTCCTCTTTGCGGAAGCCCGCAGGGTTAGTAAGGGCGTAATATTCAACGTGTCTATTTCGCCCTGACTTTGTGCGGGCCTCTGTATTTCACGGATGCAGCTATCCGGAAACCGAACGAGCCTCATCGCCTCGTTCTTTTTCGGCAAGCCGTTCTATAACTTTCTCAACGATCAGTTCGATCAGTTCGGGTGAGACATTTGCCAAGTCGCCGCTATGGGTTGCAGATGCAGGCGGAAAGGCAGTTTCTTGAGTGTGCAGGACGGGTGCTCCGGGCAGCTCGAGCAGGTCGTCACTAAAACCCGTCCCGAACGCCAGATCAGGCTCAACAGGCCCTGGCTGCACTTGGGGCGGTTCGGCCGCCACCGATTCGAACGGGTCATAAATCGGTATTGATCCTACCGCGTCCGGTTCGGCCGCGATCGTTTCGGGCCCCTGATCAGTGACGTCTGCGGCCTCGGACGACTCCCTTAACGATTCGGCGATCAGAGACTCAGCTTCAAGTTCCTCGATCTCCGGGATGGACGATTCATGGTCATCCGCCGAGACATATAGCGCCCCCTCGACCTCAGGGCTCAGGTCTGCCTCAGCGTAACTTGTCTGGATCATCTCATCGTCCAAAACATCCACCGCATACTCAACGGTTTCTTTCCGCGGCAGTTCGACAGTTTCGATAAAGCTCTGTTTATAGAGCGAATCTATATCCGACGTGTCCGGCGGCGGTTCGGCGGCAGGTTCATCCTGCCGCGAGGCAGCGGATTCGGCGAGCAGCCGCTCGACGGTCGATACCAGGTCGGCGATCGCGGTAAACGGCTTGGTCAAATAGGTATCGGCACCAACGCGATCGGCCTCGTCACGATCAAAAGGCTCGAACGAACCGACGAGAAGTACAACAGGAATATTGCGCGTCGATTCGCTTGTCCGGATGAGTTCACAGAACGCATAGCCGCCCAGTCCGGGCATATGCACATCCGCCAGTACAATATCCGGCTTTACTTCATCGACGTGCTCGAACGCCGCTTCGCCGTCCGAATAGGCGATAACGTCGATACCTCTGTCCGCAAAAGTCAGGCTAACGACCTTTTGGATCGTCAGCGAATCATCGGCCAATAACAGCTTCGGTTGAGCCACGAACGGTTTCTCCTTGTGATCAAAATGACATTGAATGATTTTGAGAATTATATCTCACAGCGGCGTTTTGTGTCAGCCGGCCGCGTGCCGCGCGAGATCGGCAGCCAGCCGGATGGCCGCTCCCATGCTGGAAGCATCAGCGACGCCTTTACCGGCAATGTCGTAAGCTGTCCCGTGATCAACCGAGGTACGTATTATCGGCAGACCAAGCGTTACGTTCACTGACGCTCCGAACGAAAGCGATTTGACCGCAATTGTCGCTTGATCGTGATAACACGCAACAACCACGTCGAACTCTCCTCGGTGCCCGCGCAGAAAGATCGTATCCGGTGAATACGGTCCCGAAACGTCGATGCCAAATTCGTCACGGCACCGGACGACCGCCGGCACGATCTCATTCGCTTCTTCATCACCGAACATTCCCTGTTCAGAGGCATGAGGGTTCAATCCCGCGACCGCGATCCTTACACGCCGTTTGAGCAGCCGAGCGAGTTCCCGATCAGTAAAGCGAATCAGGTCCGCGAGGCTGTCAGCCGTCAACAATTCGATCGCGCGGCGAAGCGATACGTGGGTTGAAAGCAGAACGACGCGCAGCTGTCCCGCGAAAAAACTCATTCTGAATTCTTCAGTGCCGGTCAACTCGGCGAGGAACTCGGTATGGCCCGGATAATTGTAGCCGCCAAGCGCTATTGCTTTTTTGCTGATCGGTGCCGTGGTTATCGCGTCGATCCGGCCGTTGAGGCATAGCCGCACGGCGGCCTCAATGCATTCAGCGGCGGCTTTTCCGGTTGTCGCATCATCCATGCCGGTTGGTATATTTGACGGCAGGTTCGCCGTATCGAATACTTCTACGGCGGCCGTGTCTGCCGGTGCCGTCTCACCAGATCTGACAAACGTGAGCGCTAGATGAAGCCGTTCGCAGACAGCATTCAAATGCCGCAGGTCACCGACGAGAATGGGCCGGCAGGCCTTGCGGACTTTCTCATCGGCGACAGCTTTCAGCGAGATCTCCGGCCCGATACCGGCGGCATCGCCGATCGTGATACCAATGACCGGAAGTTTTTTGATATCGTTCGAGCTCATTTGCTCACCATCCGAACCGAATGCAGAACCGGGGGCAAAAAATGCCCGGCGGCCTTTCGGCGAACCGGGCAAGCTAGGCAGTTTTCAAGCAAACGGCAACTTGATCCCGCAAACAGCCTAATCGGCCTGTCGGCGGATAAACGTCGGGACGTCCAGGTCTTCTTCCTGCTTTGGAACGGCCGCATACCCGGCCGCAACGCCGCTCGAGCTGACTGTTTCGAGCGGCACAGGCTTCATTGCCTGAACGTGACTGTCAAATCCGGTCGCAATGACCGTAACCTTTATCTCGTCGCCCATTCCTTCCTTGACGACGTTACCCCAGATGATATCGGCGTTAGGGTCTGCCTCTTCCTCGATCATCGCGATGGCATCCTCTATCTCGGCAAGCGGCATATCAACGCCGCCCGTGATGTTGATGAGGGCGGCCTTGGCTCCCGTGATCGAATTTTCTTCGAGCAATTTGTAATCAAGCGCTCCGCGCATCGCCTTTGACGGAGCGTCCGGCCCGGCCGCGGTCCCTATGCCCATCAACGCCACGCCCTGCCCACGCATAACGGTCTTAACATCGGCAAAGTCAAGGTTAATTATGCCCGGGGTCACAATAAGTTCTGTAATGCCCTGCACCGCCTGCAGCAGAACATCATCAGCCCGACGGAAAGCGTTCATCATCGTGATGCCTTCCTCGACCTCACGAAGTTTCGAGTTAGGAATAGTGATGATCGTGTCCACGCAGCCGCGAAGTTCGGCGAGCCCTTGTTCAGCTTGCGCCATTCGCTTTCTTCCTTCGACACCGAACGGTTTTGTTACGACCGCGACCGTCAACGCCCCAAGCTCGATCGCGAGCGAAGCAACGACCGGTGCCGCACCGGTGCCGGTCCCGCCGCCGAGGCCCGCCGTCACGAAGACCATATCGGCGCCTTCCATAACGTCAAGAAGCTTTTCGTGGTCCTCGAGGGCGGCCGCACGCCCGACCTCGGGGTTCGATCCGGCGCCAAGGCCGCGTGTCGATTTTCCGCCAAGCTGGATCTTCAGCGGCGCCGCCGAAGCATTCAGCGCCTGAAGGTCCGTATTGGCAACGATAAATTCGACGCCCTGAATACCGGCCTCGATCATGCGGTTAACGGCATTGCCGCCGCCGCCGCCAACGCCGATCACCTTGATACGCGCACCTGTGATCGGTGGCTCGTCTATGAAGATCTTTAATCCGCCTGAGTGCATTTGAAGTCCGTCCGTAGTCATTTCCTTAGTTCCCTCTTGCTAACAGATCAGTGTGAAAATTGGTACAGCACGCGATGCCCGGGACACCCGAATGACTTAACAAGATATTGTACTGACGGGAGCATAGCATACA